>JBBQBY010000137.1:0-14951 GCA_038318235.1 Caldilineales bacterium | reverse complement strand
GGATACAGGCTGGCCGATTTCAAAATTGCCATCGACCGACCTGACAGGTGGCGCTCTTTCCTCCTGTCAGGTCTCGATCCCTAGATCTTTAAGGAGAAGGAACAACATGACATTCGGTTCTGGTAAATATACCTATGAAGTAGCAGAAAATTGGGCCAAGCTGCCCAGCGGTTGGCAATTTGGCTGGATTCCGGCCGTGGGCTGTGATTCCAAAGATAATGTCTATGTCTATTCGCGCAGCGAACATCCGCTGGTGATCTTTGATCGCGAGGGCAATTTTCTCGACGTCTGGGGTCAAGACGTGTTGCAAGATGCGCACGGTATTTTCATCGACAAAGACGACAACGTCTTTTGCACCGAGCGCAACACACACTGTGTCCACAAATTTGATCGCAACGGCAAATTGTTAATGACATTGGGCACACCCGGCATCCCTGGCGCGCGCCCCGGTGACCCGTTCAATTTGCCGACCGATCTGGTGGTGGCGCCGAACGGTGACCTCTATATCTCGGACGGTTACGGCAACGCCCGCGTCCATCACTATTCGGCCGATGGTAAACTTTTGCACTCATGGGGTGAACCGGGCAGTGGGCCAGGCCAGTTCGACCTTTCGCATTGTGTGCGCATTGACCGCCAAAACCAGCTTTGGGTCTGCGACCGGAACAACCGACGCATCCAAATGTTCGATCTAGCCGGCAACTATCTGCGCGAATGGGACGACTTGGCGCATCCCGACCAGATCTACTTTGACCCTAACGACGACGTTGTCTACATCGCCGAACTCGACCAACAGGTCAGCATCTACACGCTCGATCAGCAACTGCTCACCCAGTGGGGCGGTGGTGTGAAGAGCGACAAGCCTGGTGAATTTCTTGCCTGCCCCCACGGCATCTGGGCCGATTCGCGCGGCGATCTCTACGTCAGTGAAGTGCAGACCGATGGGCGTTTACATAAGTATGTGCGGCAGTAGCAGACTTGATAAGTGATACGTGATGAGTGATGAGTGAGATCAAATGACCTTTTTCACTCGTCACTTATCACGCATCATGTATCATGCATCACTCAAATCAATGGAAGGAACCTCTATGACCTTTGAAACCGCCTTTACCATGGATACTTCCAGCATCAAATTTGGGCCTGGCGTTACGCGCGAAGTCGGGGCCGACATGGCGGCGCTTGGTGCAAAACGCGTGATGGTGGTAACGGATGCGAATTTGACGCAGAGCGAAGCTGTCACGGTCACGCTGGAGGCGTTGCGCGCTGAAGGAATTGACGCTATCCTCTTCGACCGCGTGCGCGTCGAGCCGACCGATGCTTCCTTCAATGACGCGATCCAGTTTGCGATTGACGGCAACTTTGATGGCTTTGTGGCGGTGGGCGGCGGCTCAAGCATCGACACGGCCAAAGCGGCCAACCTCTATGCCACCTATCCCGCCGATCTGCTCACCTATGTCAATCCGCCGATTGGCAAGGGACAACCGGTGCCAGGGCGGCTTAAGCCTTTAATTGCGATTCCCACCACGGCGGGCACAGGCAGCGAAACGACCGGCGTGGCGATCTTTGACTTTGAAGCGATGCACGCCAAGACCGGCATCGCCCATCGCGCCTTGCGACCGGTTTTGGGCATTGTGGACCCCAACAACACGCGCACCCTGCCCAAGATGGTGGCCGCCTGTAGTGGGCTGGATGTGTTGAGTCACGCCCTGGAATCGTTGACCGCCTTGCCCTATCATCAGCGGCCTGCGCCCGAGCAAGTGAAGTTACGACCAGCTTATCAAGGCGCGAATCCGATCAGTACGATCTGGGCTTCGCAAGCGATCCAGAGCGTGGCGCAGCACATGGTGCGCGCGATTGATGACCCCGAAGACGACGAGGCGCGCGGCCAAATGTTGCTCGCCGCCGCCTTTGCGGGGATTGGGTTTGGCAACGCCGGTGTGCATCTGCCGCATGGCATGTCCTATCCCGTTTCCGGCATGGTGCGTAGCTTTATTCCCCCAGGGTATCCTGGTGATCACCCGATTGTGCCGCATGGCATGTCGGTAATTTTGCACGCACCGGCAGTTTTCCGTTGGACAGCCGCGACAAACCCAGCCTTGCATTTGCACGCAGCAGCATTGATGGGGGCCGATATTCGGGGCGCCGCACCTGAGGACGCCGGCAAGATTCTCTCCGACGCGATTGTAGACATTATGCGCAAAACGGGGATGCCGAATGGTCTTAGCGCGATTGGTTTTGGGCCAGCCGATGTGGACAAATTAGTCGAAGGGACATTACCGCAGCATCGGGTGACAAAATTGTCCCCGCGGCCAGCTAGTCCGGCAGATCTGAAACAATTGTTCTTGGATTCGATGACCTGTTGGTGAGTTTAAAGAGGCAACGTAAAGAATTATTCAATGTCAATCACACGCATCGCGTGCCGTTCGTCAATGATTTCTAACCAGATCGTATAGTCACCTTCGACAGCAATCCAGTAACGACTTGGATCATCCTCGTCTGGTTGCAAATTGACAATGGTTGGATCGTCGGCCAATTCATCTAATGCGGCTGAAACGTTGCGTGCAACGCCGCGTTCCAGCCGATAGAGCGCCGTCATAGCGTCACGGCTTAAGCGTAGCTCCCATCTCACGGCAACAGACCTTTTGTTTGCATGTCTGCGCGTACTTTTTCCCAGGTTTCATAATGACCAGCTTCTATCTCGGCACGAATACGGTCATGGCGCTCTTTGCGCTGGCGCTTCCATGCTTGCCACTGATGAAACCCCACTACGACTGCGGTCGGTTTTCCATGCCGTTCAATAATGACCTCAGTGGTGCCGGTTGTTACATCGTCTAGAATATCACGCATTTTTGTTCGAGCATCTTCTGCTTTATAGGTTTTAATTCTCATAATTTATCCCTCCAAGAATGTATACAGCTTGTATAATCTGTACAGATTATACAAGCTGTATACATTCTTGGCAAATCCAAAAGGATGGTGCGCAAATTCCCTGATCGTAGATGGTTCAGTCTGCCTGAAGGGTGTGGAGGGTTAGCAACAGATATTCCACTCGTTCTGGTCCAGATTCTTCGAGCCGCGCTGCACATTCGCGTAACACAGCCGCCGCACTTGGTTTGAATTGATCAAGGGGCAGCAGGCGAATAAGATCACGCAACAAGGCGGCTCCGCCGTTGATATCTTCGCGGGCGAAGGCATCGGCGGCGGCCTCAAGCGTGCTGGCCGTGGCTTGGTTGCGCGTGGCAATTTTGGCGAGCTTACGGCGTAACAAGCCTAACGCCTGGGCAAAGGCCGTGCCTGGTTCGGTGCGCGCTTGACGCAACAATTGGATGAAATAATGTTCAGACCCCACCGTACGCGCCACGGCTAAGGCCAATTCCATCTGCGTACTTTCATCATCGGCCGGGCGCAGCAGATCGAGCAGCGCGGGTGTGGCTTCGCTGGCGCCGAGCTTGCCCAAAGACGAAGCAAAGGCAATTTGCTGGCCATAATCTTTTTCCACGGCCAGCCGCTGCATGAGCACCGTGATCATTGCGCGATCCCCCAAGGTAGCCAACGCCCGCGCACAGTGTGATTGGATCGAGATGTAGCGTGCGTTCAACCCTTCGCGCAGTGGCTCAATCGCCGCAGGATCACCAGTTCTGCCCAACGCCCAGGCCGCGATCACACTGAGTGCCGGCGACTTGCCGCGCATGACCTTGATCAAGGCCGCGGTCAGGCGTGGGTCTGGCCGCATGCGCGCGATGGAAACAATCGCCTCATAGCGCACTTGAAAGCGTGGATCGCGCAGCGCGTCAAGCAATTCATCGACGGCCAAATGGCTCTGTGTCTGCCCCATCCGCTCGGTCATAAAGATCACCGAACGCTCATCGCGCGCCATGTTGTAGCGAATCACCGCTTCTAGGGCGCGAAATGGGTTGCCATGTAAGAAGAGATTGGCAAACTGACCCACACTGACGGGGCTGTCACCGCGCACCTGACGAAAGAGCAAGATACTAATGGCGGTCAACAGAAAGGCAGAGACCATCAAGATCGTATACGGATCGATGCTGAAAATCCAAAGTTGACCGTGGATATTTTTCGTCAAATCTAAGACAAAGCCGCCGATCAATTGGCTTAGACCGCTGACAATGCCGACCCAAGCGTAGTAGAGCGCCATATATTCCATACTCTTATTTTTATCAACCGGCACCACGCTGACAAAGAGCAACCGCGCCGAGCCGATCACCCAGCCCAAATCGCCAATGCCTTGCAAAATTGCAATGCCGAGCGCGATATACAGACTCCACTGGGCATGACGTGGCATCAGAAACCACAATACAGGCAGCAGCAGCCGGATGCTCAAGCCGATCATCATCACGGGTTTGCTACCATAGCGGTCGGACGCCCAGCCCCACAAATAGCCCGCCACCAATCCACCGAGCAAGTTGCCTGTCTGCAAGAGCACCACGTTGCCGTCGCTCAGGCCCACCTGTTCGCGCATAAAGAGCGGCAAAAAGGAGAGCAGCGGCACAAAGGCCATTACAATCAGGCTGACCCCAACCATATAGCGTAGAAAATTGGGATCGCGCGCCACATCCAACATCTTTTTGATGTCGGTGCCCGCCGCTTGGCGCGGTGCGCCACCCGGCACATGGGCATAGGACCAGACCGAAACAAAGCCGGCGGCAAGGCCGACGACAATCAAAAGCATGAAGCCGGTTAAACCCGCCATGCGGCTGATCACAACACCGGCAAGCGTAACGGTCAGAAAAGCGGCAATCGTGGTAAAGAGGTTGCTGCTGGCATAATATTTGCCGCGCACGCTGTCGGGAATATATTCTTGCACCCAAGGATAGGCCGCGGTGTCGGCGATCGCTTTGCACAGCGCAAAACCGGCGGTGATGGCGGCGACAAACCATAAGGCTAGCTGTGGCCCAAAGGCGGCTGTCACCCATGGGGTCAATAACAAAAAGGCCGTGACAATTTTACGGACGCCAAAAAAAGTGACAAACGTGCGCTTATAGCCAAAGCGCGCCGCGGCTGGGGCGATAAAGAGCGCCACCAGGCCACAAAAGGGGATCAGCGAAAGCAGTGACCCAATTTCTGTCTTGTTTAGCCCCAATTTATCCAAAAAAAGGATAAAGACCGAGCCGAAAAAGATCAGTTGGGCGAAGATCGTGTTGCCCGTATCTCCGGCGATGCTCCACGGCAGGCCGCGCAACTTATCAACATTGGTCGTTTCTTTGATGGTAACTGTTTCAAGTTCAGTCATGGGAGCCTCGGTGTATGGCACAATATTAACACGCAGAGGCGCAAAGAGAATAAATGCAGTTCTTTGCGCCTCTGCGGCTCTGTGTTGAATCCTTTACAGCTTGGGAAAAACGGCACGCGCCGTGGTTGCAACTTCACCTGGTGCGCACATCTGGCAGATCTGCACATCGCCGCGTGCGCTCAATAACATATAAGCCTCTTCAAACGAGACATCCAACTTATCTTGTAATAAGTCGATCATCTCTTCCGCCGCGATCCGGCACGCGTGCGCGGGATCAATGTCGTCGCCCGTCGTTACCCAATCTTCGGCAGTTTCGAGCCAAGGACGACGACAAGGCATCCCTTTGAGCAGATCGACGCGCACGGTCACTTCGGCGCAAATCTCTAGCCCAACCATCGTGATTTCGCCATCGCCCATCGCCGCATGAACATCACCTATCCCCAGGAGCGCGCCCGGCACCTGCACGGGTAAATAGACCGTTGTGCCCGGCCGGATATAGCGATTATCCATATTGCCGCCATGCGCGCCAGCGTCACCGGTGGCGATACCATCACCGGCTGGCGCAGTACCGATCACGCCGACCATCGGGCGCACCGGAAAACGAATGCGGTCGCTGAAGATCACTTGATTGTCGCGGATTGGGATCATGCGCGTCTCAAAGCGTTGTGCTTGCTGGGCGAGCAGACCGATATGCGCTTTAACCGCCAAAAAACCTTCGTCGGCCAGATCGATCTGCAAGATTTCCACCGCCAAGCTATCTCCCGGTTGCGCGCCACGCACATAAATCGGTCCGGTGGCTGGGTTGGCGCCCACCGGATGCGGATGATCCAATAAGTCTGCCGCTGAATGGATCGTGCCCGTGCGCGCGTCGTAGGTTTCCAACAGCAACGTTGCGCCCGGATCAATTTCGATGGCCGGCGGATGTTGTTTGTCCAGGCTGTAGACGATTTGGTCGCGGGTCAGGCGTTGCATGGCGGGCCCTTTCTGGTATGGACATTGATTGGTTGCGGAGAAGCCTCACCCCCTGGCCCCCTCTCCTGAATCAAAAGGCCGAGTTCAGAAGAGGGGAGCGCCTACAGGGCGCGGGGGTGAGGCGCTCCTCGCATTATCAAAAGCAGTTTACCATCAAAAATAGACCTGTCCAATCTAAGGTTGAACGCCCGCTGCTAGCGCGCTCAGCACAGACGCCGGTGTGAACGGAATCTGATAGAGGCGCACGCCAATCGCGGCATAGACTGCATTCGCAATCGCGGCGGGTGTCGGGCCCTGGGTCGCTTCACCACTGCCGAGTGGTGGCAGGCCGGGTTGGCCAAGTAGGATAGTTTCAAGCGTTGGCACTTCGGGGAAGGTTAAAATCGGATAGTGCTGCCAGTCGAGGCTGGTGATTCCCGTTTGATCGAAGGTGACTTGCTCCTTGAGCGTCCAACTGGCGGATTGGATAAAACCACCTTCCAATTGATTGCGCAGGCCGTCTGGGTTGATAATCTGGCCGGCATCGGCGGCGATGACCGCCTTGTCCAACTGGATCTGTCCGGTTGCGCGGTCAATGGTCAGATCGACGATGACGGCGGCGTAACATTTTTGGTTCTTGTAGCGGGCGAAACCAATGCCGCGTCCTTGCCCTGTTTGGTGATTACCCTGGGTTTGACCGGTCTGCCAATTTGCCGCGGCTGCGGCCGCTTGGATCACCGCCCGCGCCCGCGGGTCATCCAGATGGCGCAGGCGGAATTCAATCGTATCGATCCCGGCAGCCACGGCGAGCTCGTCCATAAAGGCTTCAATCGCAAAGACATTGGCGTACGCGCCCAGGCTACGCATGGACGAGGTGCGCAGCGGGCTGTTCGGCACCATATGCTTGACAATCCGCCGCTTCGGAAAGTTATAAAGCGGATCGGCGTTACGATGGATGCCGCCGTGATAAGCGCGCCCCGGCTGCGGATCGGGCGCGCTCCAGGACGAGTTTAATTGCCAGGCGGCCAGCAGATTAGAAGTCTGTTGCATGGGTCGTGGCCGCCCGGAATGGGTATAACTCCAGACATCGTGACTCCAGGCGAGGACATGGCCGGCTGGATCGAGGCTGGCCTGCGTTTTGATCACGGCGGCTGGCCCATAAGGTTCCCAGGCATGCTCGTCCATCCGCATCCATTGAAGTAACACGGGGCGATTCGGCACGGCGCGCGCCAGCAACGCGGCATCCAACGCGGCATCGTCAGCACCGTTGTGGCCGTAACAGCCGGGGCCTTCGACATGGATCATGTGGATCTCTTCATCGGCCATGTCCAAGACCTGTGCCAACGCGGCGCGCAGTGGATAGACTCCCTGGCTGTGGCTCCAAATCGTCAGCCGCCCCGCCGCCATCTGCGCAATTGCCGCCGAAGGGCCGAGTGAAGCGTGCATTTGGAAGGGCCGATAATAGGTGGCGGTCAAGGTCTGGCTGGCATCAGCCGGCGTTTCCAACGCCGGGATCGGCCCATCAAGCGGCACGCCGTCCACCACACGCAAACTTTGGGCCGGTTCACGCAGCAACTGTTCGTAGATCTGTGCCTGCGCGGGCAACGGGGTTTGAATCTGCCACTGCGCCTGCGCCTGTAGCATTTCCATCGCGCGGACCGCTTGTTCTTCGCGCTCGGCGACCACACCCAGAAAATTACCATCGCGCACAATTTGGATCACGCCGGGCAGTTGGTGCACCGTGTCTGTAGCCACCGCAATCAACTGCGCATGCGGATGCGACGGGCGCACCACGCGACCATGCACCAGGCCGGGCAGTTCTAGATCAGCGACAAAGCACGGCGCGCCCGTCACCTTGGCGGCGAGATCAAGCCTGGGCGCGGGCTGGCCGACGATTTTGTAATGGGTCGCATGTTTGGGCGTACCCATGCCTGTAACGGCTTGCTCGAAACGGCGACTACCGAGCAATTCCCAATAACTGGTCTCATTGTCACCAACTGAGTCGCGGATGATGCCATCTTCCACCATTAGCAGATCCGCTGGAAAGTCTAACCGTTCGGCGGCCAGCGCCAACAGGAAATGACGCGCTTCGGCGGTGGCCTGCCGGATCGCAGCGCCTGATTCTTCAACGGAACCACTGCCCGCTGTATAACCTTCGTCGGGTGTTTGAGCGGTGTCGGCCGTCACGATGCGGATTCGTTCCAACGCAACATCTAACTCTTCGGCGCCAATCTGGGCCAGCGCGGTACGGATGCCCTGGCCGATCTCCACTTTGCCGGTAAACAGCGTGATCGTCGCGTCTGTATTAATCCGAATCCACGCATCTAACTCCGGAAAACGTTGCAAACTGCCCGGCAGCTTTATGCTGTTTTGGCTCATGCGCTCAGCTCCTGGGCAGCTCTTTGCACCGCCTGCAAGATGCGATGGTGCGAGCCACAGCGACAAAGGTGAATCGCCAGCGCTTGGCGGATCTCAGCGCTGGAAGGGTGCGGATTACGATCAAGCAGCGCCTTGGTCGCCATAATCATGCCCGCGGTGCAGTAACCACACTGGGCGGCTTGCTCGGTGAGAAAGGCTTGCTGGATCGGATGAAGCTTTTCCAATGAGCCTAGCCCTTCAAGAGTGGTTATCGTCGCGCCTTGGACTGAGCCGACTGGCAGGCGACACGAAGGCACGGCCTCGCCATCGACAATCACCTTACACGCGCCGCACTGTTCGAGCCCACAACCAAATTTAGCGCTTTTCAGGCCAAGATCATTGCGCAGCACGTAAAGCAGCGGCGTGTCCGGCTCGACTTGGACGCGCCGGGGGCGGCCATTCACGGTTAACGTTATTGCTTGGTTCATGGTTTGCCTGACTAAACCTATTGCGCCCCCAATGTGACCCGTCCACGAATACAGTGTAATCGAAATTTAAACGTAGGTCATCGCTTGCAGCGTGACAAGCCTCGTTATCCCCATATGGTTGGGTCATCGTTGTTCGTCACGCTGCAAGCGATGACCTACGAATCACGCAAGCTATTGCGCCGACGGTCGCGTGGCGGATGTACGATCCAGTACGCCAGCCAAATCGACGCCAAAGGTCCATTGGGCGTTGGTTGTCATCTCTTTCAATTTTTCTTCATCAATCTCAATACCGAGACCCGGCCCCTCTGGCACGAGCAAGTGACTCTTTTCGTACTGCACGGGATTTTTGACCGTATCGGCCATATAGAGTTGTGGCCCTGTGTTGTCACCCGGATAATCGAGCACGCGCGCCGCGGCGGCCAGATGGGCGACGGCGGCCGTGCCCAGGTTAAGCTCCTGGGTCGTACCGATCAGTACGCTGGCGCGCGCGGCTTCGGCCAGGGCGATCAAGCGCAAACTGGCGCGCAAACCACCGAGCAGATAGGGTGAAACATTGAGAATATCGACCGCCCCGGCGGCCAGCAATTGCCAGCCGTGATGGATGTGCAACACATGTTCCGAACTGGGGCGCCGGGTGCGGCGGCGAAATTGCACCAGACCTTCTATGTCGTTGCGCGGGGCGGCGCTTTCGACCAACATATAGTCGCACAGCTCGTCAAACCGCTCGATCGCCATCGCCGTGCGCCGCCAGTCGAGCAGATTCGAGAAGTCGAGCGATTTGATCGTCACGCGCCCTTTAAACCGGTCGGTAAACTGGCCCAGGAAAAGCTCGTCGGCCTCTACATTGGCGCCGACATAGACACGGATCAAGTCAAAGCCGAGTTGCAGCTTTTCCTCCACCCGATCCAGATTCGGGCCGACTTCTTCGACCGAGCGCATGCGGAAGATCGGGTAGCAGACGCGCATGCGGTCACGCAATTTGCCCCCCAATAGTTCATAGACCGGCTGGTTATCGACGCGTCCCAGCAGATCGTGCAAGGCCAGATCGACGCCTTGGCGCACCAGGCCGGAGCGGCTGTACATATGCCCTTCGTCAGGGTAGAAGCGGATCAGATCATCCTCGATCTTGACCAGGTTGCGCGGGTCTTTACCGCGCAGTAGTTCGTTCAACATGCGCGCCAATTCGGGCAAGTCGAACTGGTACATGGGGACGTGCGAAAGGTCACTCATTTCACCCCAGCCGATGGCCCCGTCGGCGGTCTCCAACTTGACGATCACATGTTGGTTGGCGATGCCGTTCTGGCGCGGGCTGGCGATGGGAAAGAGTTGGATACGTTGAATTTTCATTTGATTTTCTCTTGAGGTGACGATCAAATAAGTTTTGTGTTTTGGAGATTGGAGATTGCACAGTACCAACCCTGACTGACAAAACTCTTTTGGTTCAATCCGATCGCAAGGGGTCGGGCCACCTACCCGGCCGCACAACGGAGTCGCGGCCAGGTAGGTGGCTGATTGGGGTCTATCGCCTTCCGGGAAGGGTGTTTTCGCTCAGTGACCGAACGAATCAACCCTTCCCGGAAGGTTGCTAACCCCTGAATTCCTGAAGGGCCGCTTTTTTGTGCCATAAAGATCGCCAAGATTTTTTGGATTTTCTTCGCGCTCTTTGCGTTCTTTGCGGTTAGAACAGTTTTGTCCGTCAATCATGAGCAACAATCTCTACGCCTTATTCCTTGCGTGAAGCGGCTGCCTGCGAAACGCCGTGCAACCAATCCCACACATTGCGCCACAGCAGATGATGTTTGTAGGCGTCGGATTGGGACTCAATTGGCAGACTGAATGGATTGGGCTTAAATTGATAATCGGGCGCAGCATGCCAATTGGGCGTTGTTGTCGGTTCGGTGACGCGGTTGAAGAGAAATTTGAGCATGCGCCGCGCCCGGCCACTGTAATTGGGCATCCAGGCGTGCCAGATATCATAATGGGTGATCGCCACCGTGCCGGCCTTCACATTGAGTGCTACCTGCGACTTAAAATTCATATAGCTGGCCATATAGGTGGACGGTGTGTTGTGATATTGTGTGCCTGGCAAGATCATGGTTGGCCCCATTGCTTCCACCACATCTTGCGGATAGTACATCCCTAGCAATTGTTCGATGCGGTAGTGGCGCACGTTAACGCTGTCCTGATGCCAGTGGCCGCCGGGATGGCCCGATGTCGTGTAGTGACAGTGCCGGTGACTGTTCATGGCATAATCGGCGCCCAAGATGCTCGTGAGCGCACCGCGCACAAAGGGGTCTTGATAGATCTGGTGCAGATCGGGCACTTTATCCAGAATCGCGTCGCCAGGGTTGCCATCTTTTTCGAAGACGGCGTCGATCTGGCGGCAGATGCCTTCGTGGAATTCGTCAGGGAAATCGGTTTGGATTAACACGTAGCCATCGACGATGAATTTGGCAATCGCAGCATCATCGAGCAGATATTTTTTGTCTAGCGTGTTTTGCCCAGCGGGTTGCGCGGGGCGTTCGATTAGCTTAGTCATTGACGAGTACCTCCATTTTTTGCAAGATAAATTCAAAACCGACATAGTCAAGTTCGCGGTCGTCGTAGGGCGCTCGCAGGTTGGGAAACTGGATCACCTGCCAGCCATCGACGATGGCATCGTGGACGGTTTCATAGGGCCAGGTGGTACGGGTGCGCAATGTGTCTTTCTGGCCGGCCACCGGTTCATGTTGCGCCATGCCGATTACCGGCGCGTAAACTGATGGCGCTTTCGTGTGCAAATAGAGCAGACGTTGGCGGGGGGGGGCGGTTTGTAGCAGTTGACGTAGCGGTTGTAGATCGCTCGCCTTGACGCCGCCGTTGGCTAGCTTGGTTTCGGCACTGGCCAACCAAGCCTCGAGCGCGTGTTGCCATTGTGGCATGTTGGTTCCTGTTCCTTTAAAGTTGATCATAGTTACCTATCATCAACAGAAAGGTAATTCGCGCTCTGTTGATAACGAAGCCTATGTGATTGTTCGTTGCAACTAGAGCCTGGGTTGAGCAGTCCCAACCGTTTGATAAGACCATCGTCTATTCATGTCGTTGACCGCCTACCCAGTAGTGAAATGCACGTCCACAATCCAGTCAATCTACCGTATGTTTCTCGTGCATTTGCCGACCAATGCCAGTTTAGACAATGCGCTGGAAACCTTCTAGCGTAACTAGCCTGGACATACGTCCAGAATAATTACAAGCCTTGTAAACGTTGAATATTTTACGACCCAGACGTTTTCCTGAGTCAACCGCCTATCTTCAGTTTTTAAGGTGCTATACGTTTAGTATAGCACCTTAAAAACTGAAGATATTATGACACTTGGCTGACCAAAATAACTTGTATATTTCAGCCAACTATACACAACTATAGATAGATTTTCGATGGCTTATTTGATCTCCTAAATGGTGATAACTTTATTCTCGATCAACCAGCGTACCGACTCCTGCACGGCTTGCAGCGAACTGTAGCGCGGTTGATAATCTAACAAACGTTGCGCTTTGGCGATGCTACAGTTGGGGCTGTGCGCAATGTGATCCCAAGTTGCCTGCGCTTCTTGGGTAGAAACGGTCTTTTTCCATGCTTCCCAGGGCAAGAAAGTTAGGTTGGCCGGCTGTCCAAACCAAGCGGCCATCGCTTCGGCATAGCCGCGCAACGTGATAGCCGCCGCCGATACCGTATGAAAACTCTCACCCACAGCGCTGCTGCGATTGGCCAGCGCCTGCATGAAAATCTGGGCGACATCATCGGCGTGCACATGATGCACCGTCTCCATACCCAAATTGGGCAGCGCTAATGTTTCGCCACGGCCGAGCTTGGCAAACACTTCTGGGTTGAAATAACCAGCCGGATTCAATGGCGCCCAACCCGGCCCGACAATATGGCCGGGGTGCAAAAGTGTGGCGGGAAAATTGTTGCGCCGCGCTTCGTCCAGTAGATAGGTTTCAATCGCAGCTTTGTTGATGCCATAATCGCCAAACGGGCGGCGCGGCTGCATTTCGGTGGTCGGCACAGTCACACTGGGGCCGTGGATCCAGATCGTACCACAATGCAAGAAGTGTTGCACCTGGCCGCGCAACGCCTCAACCAAATGGCGGGCGCTTTCAGGTTTAAAACAGATCATATCGATCACGACATCGGGTTTTAAATCCGCAATTTGTTGACCGAAGTCGCCCGCCTGTTCGGCGGCCGTGCGATCAAGCTGCACCTGCTGGACCCCCTTCCAAGCACCGTTGGCTTGGTAGGGGGCGCGTTCCTGGCGGCTGACATTGATCACGTCATAGCCGGCTTCGACCAAGCGCGGCACCAGATAGGTGCCCACATGACCACTTCCACCAATAATAATTGCACGCATATGTTTTCTCGCTTTCTAATCGTTGTCCGCTTTTGATTCGCCTGCGCACCCGCCTATTCTGGGGTGCGAGGATGTGCTAGAATGTAGGGAACGCGACCTCTCCCCCCGCCCTTCCCTGCTGGGAGGGAGCCTGTTGGTCGGGTAGAACACGCCACTTCCTCTGTCCACCAATCAGTTCCCTCCCTTGCCAGGGGAGGGTTAGAGTGGGGTCTGGGTGCGCGCGGGTCTGCATTTCATATTTAAAATGGTAGCATGAACCAGTGACATGTGCAATATGAGATTAAGGGTTCGCAAGTAGGCGCTGGTTGGCAAAACAGAGCGAGGTTTGAATTAGATGGGCATTTCCACTTACTTTATTCGCGAGCAGGGCACCGGTTCGGTCCCCGATTATCGCAAACGGGTGCACCGGCTGGCGGCCATTTACATGGGTATTGTGGTCACGGGCCTGATTGCCAATGTGTTGATCCTTGTCCACGGAAAATTTTTTGTGACCCTGGCGCAACGAAGCAACCTTGAAACCGCCACCCTGGGCGTGATTTTGCTGCTCTTTGCCTATCTGATTACGGTCAGCCTGTCTGGGGCATGGGGTGCGCTAAAGATCGTCTATTATAATTGGCCGGCCTGGCGGGGTGGCGACCGCGCCCAGGTCGAGCAGCGCAAACAGGCCGCGCTCAAGCCGTCCGCAGATGACGCATTCGAAGCCGTCTATCTCAACTGTCTGGTCCACCATCAAGCTGCACCGGATCAGCCGATCCGGATCCCTATCGAAGATGACGCGGGACACTTAGGCGTGATCGTGATCGATGGGGCCGAGATCACCGATGAGCAGGCGACTTGTCGGCATTCCAATAGTCTTTTTGCGTATGTTCAGCGGCGGATCGAGCAATTGGTGCAAATGCGCGACCCAAGGGCACGCATTGAGATTGTCCAGTGGGCGAGCATCGATGATGAAGCCGCCTTGCAATATGGCAGCATGGTCACCTTTAGCCGCAATCTACAGCGTCATCTTGGCGCGGGTCCGCTCTGGCCGGTGGTGGATTTGACCGATGAGGATATTGCCACGTTGACGCGTGAGTGCCGGGAACTTTGTCCGATCTTGCGTGATGAAGCGCATTTGCCCGATATCGAATTTGAGGTTGAATATCGCCTGCCGATTATCCCGGAACCGTTGGCCTTTATTTCGCTTTCTCGCCAGGAATCGCGCGCCGATCCGGTGGTGTCGATGGGCTGCGCGTTACTGGTTGCGATCGTCATAATGACCTTATTGATCCTCTTTATCTGGTTACCGCCCTGGGTGCCGTCCAAATGAGAAACTATCTGGTCAATTTTATTTTGTTCGGGTCGTTAATCCTCGGGCTCAATAGCTGTTTTGGGCCGGACCCGGTTGTGCTGCACTCTACGCTGCAATCGCCATCCTCACCGGATCAGCCATATCGGCTGCTGATCACCTTGCAGAATCGCGGTGGCGGCGAAGGCGGAATCGAAGTGATCGCGCGCGTACAGGCACGATCAACTGGCGAA
>JBBQBY010000136.1:0-15000 GCA_038318235.1 Caldilineales bacterium | reverse complement strand
TTTTCCTTCACACAGCTACGAATGGAATTCGGCTGCTAACAGTAGAAAGTCGCCTCAGCGACTGAGAACACTTATTGCTTAGGCCATTCCAAATTAATCAGTATTCAGGCTGGGCCACTTTCAAATCACCATCGACCAACTTGACAGGTGAAAAATGCCTCGCCTGTCAAGTCTCGATCCCCGGAGCGTTATTTATTTGGATTGGTCTTATTACAATTATGGATGGAAATTCTGGGCATCTTCTGTGCCAAGCGGTCCTTCACGCAAGCCGGGATTAACATAGACCGGTGTAACAGATTTGTGTTCGCCGCTTACCAGCGCGACACCGCCGCGTTCGGATTGCCATAACTGGGCCTGCGCCAGGGCCACCATCGCCCGCCGGCAAGGTGGGCAGATCCACTGGTAATGCTCGGCTGGCCCGGTCATTTCATATTGGTAACCCAATGCACGTTCGGTCTGAATCAGATCCTCAACATGAAGCTTCGAGGTGAACGGCGCGCCACAACGGCGACAATGGGCTGGTTCTTCCACGTGGCCCATGTCTTTATAAAAACGAACGCCGATCTGGGCTGGGCGCTGGAAGATGTGGAAAAATTTGCCGAATGGCAGCCACAAAAAGGTACCGATCACCGTGATTGCGTGCAGGATCGCGATAAAATCGTAGGCATAGCCTTTGAGCCAGGTATAGCTGGCGGTGAGCATCAGCCCTGTCACACTGACGGCAAAGAGCAGGATCAGTGGCATAAAATCTTCGCTAAAGATCTGGACAGCCGCGGCGCCCGCTTCACGCATGCGGCGGCGCATCGCTAACATCACGCCGGCAATCACAAGAAAGGAAGCCCAGACCAGGCCATGAAAGGTAAAAAAGCCCAGCGCGGAATCGATAGGAAAGGTAAAGGTGGGGAAACCAAAGATATAGGCTTGATAGATGCGGATATCGTTAGGCAGGGACTCGAAGTGCAGCCAGCCAAAGACCAGCGGAAAGGTAATGGCAATCGCAATGATGCAACCCCACATGATGAGCAAATGGGCTACACCGCGCAGCCGATTGCGCGCCAAGATGAAGCGGTTGAGCAGGATGTCGTCCACCACATAGCGCACCCAATTGCCACTATTACGCGTGAGGTGACCACGTTTAAAGAACGCCTGCCAGCCCCGTTTCCAATAGATAGCCGTAGGCGGTCGCTGCAACCACATCGCATAACGGTAGGTTAAGCCAAAAGTGGCAAATAAGACCGCCATCGTATAGGCGGCTAAAGCTGCATCAAAGTGCGCTAGGTTGCGCGAGCCTAATCCGATCAATCCAGCTAAAACAAGGGTAATCAATAAACCCCATGCGGTCGCGGCAATCACTTCACGTTTCATGCGCTGCTCTCTGTGTACCCATGCTGGTTGACCACAATTCTCAGTGAGGCAAAGCCAAACAACCCAATATGCAGTTCATAATAAATGAAGATAAAATCTTTGTCAAATTGAACAAAAAGACGGCTACCAAGGTACCAGATCATCTGCTACCTGCCATCACTTGCTAAGAACGGGCTACCCAGTTTACAAACGTCGCTCTGCGCCGCCGGACCAAGATGCACAGTGCGTGTTCAATGCCAGCTTGATAGGGTCAAGCATGCGTTGATCGGGGCAAGGCTTCTAATCCGCTAGTGGCTAGACCTGGACGATTTTTGCGACGATTTTTACACTTTGCACAAACGCGGCTTTGTAGATTTATTTGGCCCAAGGTACTATACTTCGCTATAATTCGTTGGCAATCTGGTCTAGCGCAATTGAAGCGTCAATCATCTCAGGCAGAACTAACCTCATGGCATCCAAAGCAAATACAGAACTTCAAGCCGCCATCGATTTTGGGATCAGCAATACTGATGCGGTGGCACTGGTGGCGGGCGAATGGCGCCGCTGGACGCGACCCTATAGTGGGCAACCCGATGCCGAACTGGTGCGCGCTATTTTGGCGGATGGTGATATCGATTTGGACTCTCTGCCACAATTGGCGGTCACGGGTGGGCGGCATCGCCTGTTGCCGGCGCAAATCGGGCAATGCAAGGTAATCGGCGTCAACGAGTTGCCGGCGATTGGACGCGGCGGGCAAGCCCTGGCCGGCTTAGCCGAGCCATTGTCAACGCCAATTTTGGTGGTGAGCGCGGGTTCGGGCACCGCCGTGGTAGCAGCACGCGGGAATGATTATCAACATGTAACGGGTGCGGGCGTCGGTGGTGGAACGATGTTAGGGCTGGGTCGGCTGCTCTTACAGACCGTGAATCCTCGCGAAATCGACGCATTGGCCCAACAAGGCAATCCAAATCACGTAGATTTAAGTTTGGCTGATGTGGTGACGGGGCCGATTGGTTCGCTGCCAGCGGATGCCACCGCGGTCAATTTTGGGCGGTTAGCCCGCGAAGATGTGCCTGTCAACCGAGAAGATCTGGCGGCTGCGTTGGTGACGTTGGTGGGGCAAGTGATCGGCTTGCTAGCCATCAATGCGGCTCGCGCCCAACAGATCGAGCGGATTGTGATCATTGGGCATATGACTGATATGCCTAGCATTCGGCGTGTATTGGGTGCGGTTGGTCAATATTATGCGGCGCCGGTTGATCTGCCTGAAAATGCTGGCTATGCGACGGCGTTGGGTGCGCTGTTGTACACCAGCACACCATAAATCATCTGCGTAGTAGGTCATCAGACGAGGATCTCATGCTTAAAATGAGCCGTTGCCACCGCACTTCCGACAAGTGGTCAAGGGCGAGCCGCCGCATTTCCGGCACTCAACTCGACCAGAACCGCCACAGCTACCACAGGGCTGTGGCACCTTGACATACGTAGTTCCATAACTTGATTCGATTTGGGTTTTCATCGTGCCACGATAACCCGTACCGGCGCATGATCCGCAATCCCAATGACCGGATCCACTGCAAGAATGGCATGTCGCTGCGCCACTCCCACCACAATGTCCACAAATAATTTCTCGGTCGCGCATAGATTCCTTTCTAAAACGAATAGTAACTTTGAGTTAATCTGAACTTTTTTCCTCACGCCAATCCGGCCTGCAACCAGCGCAACGGTAAGGAAATCGTCACAATTTCTACGCAACAGTCTAATCTAAATTTGGGCTGAATTAACTTACCATTCGCTTGTCATAAACTTGCGATTTCCTTACATAACCCTAATATAGCCCTGTGTGTTCAGACACAGGGCTATATTAGGGTTATATGAATCACATACAAGGTTTGCCGAATTGTTACTTATTTGGAGACGAATAAATGCGAAGAATGACACGTTATTTATTTGTGGATTTTGACTAAATCTTCCTTAAATCGAACCAACACTCGGTAGCCGCCATTCCAGGGTACGTTGGACGCCATTTGACTGACCACACCGATCACCGTAAAAATTTGGCCTTTTTGCACAAAAGGGCGTTTCCAAGCTAGGCTACTGCGGATGGTCACGCGGACGGGCGGGGCGGCTGGCATGGCCGGATCGATGAGGTAAATGCTATCGCCCTGCCAACTGCTCACCATCCCCGTAAAGGTGACCAGCCGTCCTTCTACGGTTTCGCCAATCTCAGGTAAAGTAACGGGCAAGGGTTGCAACGGAAGACCCGAGTCTATCCGCCAGATTTGGTCGGATCTATCCAGTTGCAATTCCATTTCACCGCGGAAGGAGCGCAAGACACCGCGCACCAGCACATGGTCACCCGCTTGCAACGCTGGAAACTCGCCTTTACGCAAATAGATGTTAATTCCAATCCCGGCATAGGGGCCTTCAAGGATATTCGGTGCGGGATCGGCGACATAGATGCTGGCATTATACAGACCGGGCGGCGCGATGACGACAGCGCGAAACTCCACCGCTTGCTCTAGCCCCGCCAACTTTGCTTGCGCCACCGAGGCGGGTGGTCCGCTGGCTTGGCCGTAGCTCGGCTCTAGCGTGGGAATATCGGGGATCACATGTTCGGTGCCCGGTGGTTTGGGGACAGGTGTCCGCACAGGCTCTGGGCCACTGTCGTTGTGCTGATTGGCGCGAGCGTTCGGTTTGCCGGGGGTAACTTTCGCCCCTGCGGTCCAGGTCTGGCCATCGGGCAGGCGGCTGATCGACAGGCCATGACTTGGGTTCACCGCCCAACTAATCCGATCAACTTCATCGCCTTTCTGGTTGAGCAAACGCACATAATCATCGAGGTGGTTCTGATTGATGTGGCTTTCTCCACGCCAAACCACCAGATGTTCGCCACCATTAATGTAACGACCGCTGCTAAAGGTGAAGTGATGGTTTGGCGTCTTATCCCCATTGGCATCGCTTAATTGCCAGCCACTCAGCGCAACTGGTTCGCTGCCGGGATTATAGAGTTCAATAAATTCATCGTTGCCGTCAACTAGATGATCGCCATTCAGATCGCCACCTGGTGCGGGCAAAACTTCGTTGATCAGCACAACACTTTCGTTGCCCGCACCGACGCGCAAGGGCGCAGTGATGGCAAAATCACCGTCGGCCTGGGTTGCCACGACATAAAGCAGGCTATTGGGGAGGGCGGGCAAAGTAACCGACCAGTGACCATCTTGAGAACTTTGATCCAACGGCTGAATCGGTTGGTTATTCTGCCAGACCGCCAGGCCCGCACTTTCGCCGCTGCGGTCACCGTAACTAATGTGCAAAGTTACCTGATTGCTGGGCGGCAGCAGCGAACCCATCCACTGTTGCTCGCCATTCTCCAGTTCTGCTTTGAGCGTCAACCAGAGCCCCGGTGAATTGGTTAACCAACCCCGATGGGCCGCCATAGCCTGGAGTACACTGGTCTGGTCAAGGCTAGTTACTGCCAACCCGGTGTAGCGTGGCGCGGGATCAATGGCACCAGGCAAGGGTGGATTGGCGTTGCCAGCGGGCAGCAAAGCACGATTCGTGGCTAGCCAACGTTTGTACAGCGCTGTGATGGCCCCCGGCGCTGTAATATCGTCAGCCGCGATGGCCGTGATATTGGGCGCGGCTGGCGGATCGGCGCTTTGCCATTGCGCAGCAAAACCGGTGGTGGTCAGAAAATTGAGCAGCTCATCGACAGCTTTGATTGGTTGCGTTGTTTGCCCATAGACCACGGCTTGTCCCGCGTCGCCGCCTTGCCAAGACCAGGCGGAAATGGCTAAGATGGCATTTGAACCGACCACTACCTCCGCAGGCGTTGTGTCGGCAATCGCGACAAAGTCAAGGCCATTAGCCGCCGCAGCCGCCAACAAGTAGTGCGGCGGGGCTGTATAACCAGGGCTAAAGTTACTATGGGCGCCCAGTGAGCCCCAAACGGCGCTGAAACCTTCGTCTAACGCTGGATGGGTGGACAGTTGTGGAGCGGGCAGGGCCTCCACGGCAAAGGGCTGGGGCGGCGCATAAAGAAAACGCTGGCGCACATCGGCAACGGTAGGAAAGGTCGCGCCGGGCACCCGTTGCAGAGAATAGCCCTTGGCGGGGCGCAGTTCACCGGTCAAGTGGAGCGCCGCATAATTACCACTGGCAAAAGCAACCGCATCAGCGAGTTGACCAGCCGGGTTTAGCAATACAACTTCGTCGCCATTGTCGCTGAGGGCCAGCGAACCACTGGCCAGATCGCGCCGGCGGGCGAGCGTGGGGATAGCCGCATCATGCTCTTCAAATTCCGCATCGGGCGCACGGCTCCACTGACCCTGAAAAGTCTCCGCATTGCGGGCCATCACAAAGAGGGCGCCAGAATTCAACTGATAACCAGCGGGTAAGGCATACATGCCTTCGCCACCACCGGGCAGGGCAGCGTCACCAAGCACCCAACCGGTCAAATCGAGGGTCACATCACCGGTATTGAGCAGTGCGATAAACTCTTCATCCGCACCTTGATAAGCGACTTCTTCAATTTGCAAGGGGCTGGCGGCATCCACAGGCACCCAGGTGTTCGCGGCTAGCGGCGTGGCTGACGCAATCGGTGGCACAATGTAAACCGTGCCAGGCGTGCCTAGATCACCGGCTGAGCCGGGCCAAGCGGTGTTGGCCGTTGTCCATTGGGCCGGTTCAGTGAGATTTGCGCGTTCATTGCTCACGCCCGGCGCAATTTCGAGACCGGAAGCATCACCCCAGACGACGCGATCAATTTCTGTGCCGTCCGGGGCCAAGAGCAAGAGGGCATCGGCGCTGTTGGCCAATGTGAGGCCCGTGTAAACATACGCAACTGGCGCACCACCATTCGCAGCGGTGTCGATATTACGGCCTAATACCAGATAAGCGCCGGGCTGGATGATCAGATCTACATTGATGGTATGGTGGTCGCTGCCCAGGTCTTTGATCGTCCAGTTATGCAAATTGACGGGGTCCGACGTCGGATTGTAGAGTTCAAACCATTCGCCGTTGGCATCGGTGACGGCCTTGGGATCGGCCATAAATTCACTGATAAGCAGCGATGGCGGTGCATCAGCCGCAGGCACGACTGTTTCGGCAGTCGCAAACGTAGCCGTTGGCAGAGGGATAAGGATGGGCGTTGGCACATCTGTAGCGGGTGCTATTGTCGCCGCGGGGGGGGTGAATGTGGGGGTAACAGTGGGCGCCGGTGGCGCTGTGTTATCAGGCGTCGGCGTCTCGGGTGCGGTGGCGGTAGGAACAGGGATCGGTGTGTCAGTGGAAATTTCAGTGACAATTTCAGTGACAATTTCAGTGGCAATTGATGGCTCGATTGGGAGAGGCGTGTCAGTCACTGTTGATGTCCAGGTGTCGGTTGGAACGGGTGGTTCGGTAGGCAAGGCTGGATCGGTTACGGTCGGCGTGTCCGACGGGAGCGGAGGATCGGGCAATGTTATCGTGGGCGTCTCTGTGATCATGGCAGGAGGAACAGGAAGCGATGGCTCGGCTGGTATGTCGGTAGCAACTTGGTTAATCCGCGCAGCCTTGATGCCCGCTTGGGCTTGCACGACGGTCGGCACCAGGATGAAATCAATCAGGCATGATGGCAAAATGAGCGTTAAGAGCAATAAGCCAATATACAAGGCGAGACGTACATGGCACGCGCGTGGACGGTAGTTGAGCACTGATAGCCTCGCAGTTAAGCCGCAGGAGAACAGGCACGGAGAGACCTGTCCTTGCAGATGGTGGATATTAAAATGGGTGTGGAGTTTCTTAAGTCGTACAAACAGCGCAGATAAATACAGACATAAGTCTAGATAGTCTGCACAATTTATAGCTTATATGATACGTGAGGAAATATTTACGTCAATAGGGTATTTTCTGTATCTTTGGCGAAACTCACCCACCAAAAGTAGTAGACAGGCTAGTAAGCTCAGTCCGCTGAGCCATAGACCAAGCCGCCAACCGGTTGGTTGATAGTGGAAAGTGATGATGTGTTCGCCGGCGGGCACGGCGACACCACGAAAGAGGTAGTTGGTGGTATAGATTGGGGTTGGTTGATTGTCAAGGGTAGCCAACCATCCAGGATACGCGCTATCACTCAGCACAAGCAAGGCCCGATCAGCCGTGCGAACTCGGATGGTCACCTGTTCTGGGGCATAGGCGATAATTTTGGCCTGATCGGTGGCGGCGGGTTGTGACGTAAACGCAGCTAAATTCTCGACAACCGCGCTATGATTGGTCAATAACTGGCCATCGCGCAACATCTCCAGTGCAGTTTCCGGCGAAGCGGCGGCCAACACATGATCAGCCAAGTAGGCGCGCGGCAACACATCTAGGTTTTCATAGAGCTTGACATCCCCACTGTGCACCAGACGAAAACGCCCCCGGTCACTGGGCAAAAGCGGCGCAAACATGTGGGTTCGCGCATCGATTAAAGTCGCCGCCTGAATCACCAGATCAAATGGCGTGTCCAGGCGCTGCACAGTGATGGAGAGTGGTTGCATCGGTTGGGGCAAGGTCAAGCGCGCCAGATATTCTTGATGGGGCGACGCACCTTCGACGTCGCGATAGGCAATTTTCACCCTGCTACTAATCGCCAGCGGGCTATCCAGCGCACTGTCGGCCAAGTTAGCGCCAGGTTGTCCGCCCGCTGTCAGCGTGAAATGCGTCGTCGCACCCAAAAGTTGGTGTACGGTCACTTCGGCGACCGGCACATTTTGGCGTTGTAACGTTTGTAGCGCTTGTGGGCTGCCTTCAATGTAACCAATCAGCCCAATATCAGTGGCCTCAAACGACTGTGGTGCCGCAATTTGCACACTAGTTACGCCGTCGGCATGCAAACGCGCGCCAATTTGGCGGTCGTAATAGACATCTTCAAACCAGAGATCACGCACCTTGTCTGTGATCACATACTGCACATTCAGCAGCGCAAGCAAGGCAGCATTGGGGATTTCCTTGACCTGCTCACGCAGACGACCATCGGGGATCAGATGCTCAGACGCGACGAAAAGTGTGAGCGAATTGATGTAGCGTTGCAAAGGCAGCACACCGCCGTCAAAACCATCTATGGCAGGGATGCGCCAGAGCAGGGGCAAATTCGGGGCCAGAATTTCTTGCTCCTTGAGCGCCACCAACAATTGGCTAAAGGCGCGTTCGTCCAGTTGTGGTGACTTACCTTCGCGAAAAATGCGCTGGTAATCCGCGGCGTCGCCTGGATCAAAACGCGTCGTGCTCATGCTGAGGAAGCGCCCCATCGCCGCAGGCCCGAGGGTTGCGCGCACAGGGTCGGTTAAAAGCTGGGCCGGTGCGCTGCGCAGATCATAGACCGCCTGTGGTGCGGTTGGTTGGGTATACGGTAGGGCGCGCGTGGCTAGAATCAGATCAAGCGCAGTTAGAAGCGTGCAAGCAAGCGGTAGAAGCCAGGTTCGTTGTGCGAATGAGTTGGTTGGATGCCAGTCTTTTGTTTTGGTCAATAAATAATCTACCCCGGTGCCAGCCAACACCGCCATGCCCATCGTGTACAACATCATCCAGCGCGCGGGGGTACGAAAAAGGGCAAAGCCAGGCACTATTTTGTACAAGAGAAAATAGGCGGGGTTCCACCGTCCAATGGCCAGGAATAAACCGAGCCCAGCAAAGAGCAGACCAAACGTGCGTGCTCGACCGTGCCCTTTCCACGCACCAATCCCAGCCAGCGCCAGGCCAATCAAGCCCACATAGGCCACAAACTCAGTGTAACCTTCAACGCCAAAGACAACGCCCAAATTGACTAGGCCATAGGTGGGCAACAGGGTAAAGGGCAGAGAAAGCGGTTTTAGGCTGAAGCTGCTGGCGACAGCATAGGTCAAGCCGCCACTACGAAAGCCTAAGTTACTCAATTCCAATGTGGGCAGCAGTTGCGCCGCACTGAGTAAAATGCCTAACCCGCTGCCCAACCCCAAAATAAGCAGGCGCGGCCATGTGGCAGCAACCGCGGCGCGGCGCGCTGGGCGATGCATTTTGAGCACACTGGCGATGACCGGCCAGACGGCCCAGATGCCCACCCCAAACAAATTGATGTAAGCGGTCTGCGTATGGCCAGCCAGCACCATCAAGGCAAAAATGAAGGCGAAAAGCACGCTGGGAAGAATAGTAGATTTGAGCAGTCGAATGGCCGATGTCCTTGTGACATCAGTGCCGTAATCTAAAATCAGCAGCGCCCACGGCAGCCAGGCAGCGCCGTTCATCTGGTTGAGATGGCCAATCAAGCCACCATAGAAACCGCTGCCCGCCACTACCAGCCCGCCGATCAGGCCGGCCCACGCGCTCAAATGCCAGCGGCGCAACAAAAAATAAGCCCCCAATCCTAGCAGCCAGGTGTGCAGCGCGGCGCTCCAATAGACTTGTTTGGTGACACTTAGCCAACTGAGTGGCCAGTGCAGCGGATAGAGGACGGCGGCTTGGGGATTGGCAAGGAACGGAACGCCCAAGAAGCTATAGGGATTCCAGAGCGGCAGTTGCCCAGCACGGAGCAGCGCGCTGGCGTAATCTCGATAGGGATAGAAATAGAGCAGAATATCGCCGCTGGCTAAAACTCGATTTGTGAAGAGCAGGCGATAGTAAAGCGCCAGCACAAACAACGCAAGTAAGGTCGCAGCGCCCCAATCGAGCGGCCAGATACTTTGTCTTTTTACGGATCGATTTTGATCAGGTGGCACGCTCATGGTCGCGACATCATACTCTGATCAGCAGCGAACTTCAAAGTCACCCAAGGTATGCGTGGCAGGCAAACGCACCAAGGACAGAATGGTTGGGCTGGCTGGCCAATCTCATACAACGTAAATTTTCCAAAGTGTTGGATCTCGGTCAAAATCAAGCCGCGCACCGCCAAATGCATTTGCAGATCGCGGATTGGCGACCAATCGGGCTGTAGGAAAAACTTGCGACGGCGCGGCGCTTTGGTTGCGTTATCGGCCAAGTAGACGGCGCTGGGAAACCAGCGCAACTCATAATCACCAGCGGCAATTTGGTCGTACAAATAAAAGCGATATTGCCAGCCCAACAGATGATGATAGAGGACAACGTGATTGCCATATTCATGCGTCAGCCAAGCCACTGCATCAGTCAAGCCGGCATAATCACCATGATCCGCGCCGATTGGCGATTGGCCGGTGGTGGCCAGCAGCGCCGGTGGCAGTAGACAGAGCGAACCAACGAAGAGGAGCATAGCAAATCCACGCCCGGAAAGCAAAGGGTTAATTTTATGGACCAACCACCCAACCGCCAGCGCCAACATAGGGGCCAACGGCAACAGATAACGATCCCAGGTCTGCACAGTGCTGATCACATGTAAAGCGCAAAATCCCAGTGACCAAAGTGCGATCAGGGGAAAAGGCGACAAGCGGAAACACAAATTTCCTCTGCGCCTCTGCGTCTCTGCGTCTCTGCGTTGGATTAATTTCCAGACAATTAGCCCCCCAAGCAACACCCACACCAGCCAACTAGCCGTGAGATACCAGCCAAGATCAGTCCACGCCGCCAACCGCTGCGGCCACTGGTCAACGGCGACCCACGCCAACGCGCCATAGTTGCGGACACTTAAGTCCCACGGCGACGGCGCAACCGCCCAGCGCAGGCTATCCCAGTAGAGGAGCGGGAGGATAACGGTGCAAAGACCGATCAGAAACCCCAAAACAGGGCGAAGCAAACGCCGTGGATAATTTACATTCACCAAGTTACGTTGTAGCAACAGACCGAGCACGAGTGGTAGATACAACAGACCCTGCTGCTTGGTCATGATCGCCAGGCCCAGCCAAAAGCCAGCCCAAAGGACGCGATCAGTCAAGACCAGATAGAGCGCCAAACTGCCGGCAAAGACAAGCAGCGGATCGGTATAGGCGGTGGGCGCAAAGCTGATGGCAAACGGATTCAGGCTAAAAGCTAGCGCCACCACGAGGGCAGTCCGTCGATCCCAAAGGTGGCGTGCGGTCACGGCGACAACGGGGATCGTGATTGTACTCAGCATAATATTCAGCCAACGCGCGCTGGCTTGGGTGGAACCGAACAGACGGAAGGCGGCGGCGAGCAGCCAAAGAAAAACCGGCGGTTTGTCGGGCCACACGGTCAAAAACAACGGATCAACGTGCCAGAAATGCAAGGCCCAAAAACTATAAATAGCTTCGTCTTCGCGGAAAGGGAATCGATCGAGCAGATAGAGGCGCAAGCCAAATCCCAACAAGCTTAAAACGGCAAGGCCAACGAGATAAAGGCGCGCAAAAGCCGCCGGTTGCGTGACCGGCGGCGCTGCAGTGGGCATAAGAACTGAAGCGGCTTGCATCAATCAGAAGTAATCAGGGCGCGGTTAGCGAGCAGTGGTTCAGACAAAATCGCTCATTTACTGATTGACGTTCTAAAAAATTCCCAACTCTTCCTTGGCGTCTTCGGACATCATCTCTGGGTTCCAGAACGGTGTCCACGTCAGGTGAATATTCACCTCTTCCAGATCAGGAAATGCGCCATGCGCTTCGCGCTGCACATCGGTAATAATTTGCGGACCGGCGGGACAGCCGGGGCTGGTCAGCGTCATGGTGATCTCAGCCGTGTTATTCTCGGTCAATTCAATATTGTAAATCAAACCTAGATCAACAATATTCATCATCAACTCGGGATCGCGCACATTCGCCTGAATGACGGCGCGAATCTCATCGGTGGTTGGTAAGCTCATAATGTTCTCCTCGTGAAAAGACCCAGCGGATCAAAAGTGGGCAAACCAGCAGTTGCCCGCTTTGGGTTAATAAGCGGTTGAGAAAAGTCTAGACCGGCAATTCGATCCAGACTTCGTTGCCCTTCACCTGCACGGCATACGTATTGGTCGGTTCAAAGGCCGGAAAGCTCAGCGCTTTACCGGTGCGAATATCAAAACGCGCACCGTGACGTGGACACATGACTTCGCAATGGTTAACGACGCTGCCTTCGACCAATGGCCCGCCGTCGTGAGTGCAGGTATCTTCAATTGCGTAAATCTCGCCATTCAAGTTAAAAAGCGCCACGCGTACATAATCAATTTCCACCAATTTGCTGCCCGACACCGGGATTTCATCAACGGTGGCAACTTTGATAAATTCACTCATCGGAACCTCAACCTATTTGAGATTTTAGACGTACGGCTTTAGAGGAAGGTTGACAGCGAATCACCCAAAATCTAAAATCACAAATCTAAAATTGTATTTACTCTGGCCACTCATCAAGACCCCAGATGCCAGCTTTCAACGCTTTGAGCGGCAACAGCGCGCATTTAAGCCGCACCGGACCGATCTCAATGCCCAGTAACTCCAAAATATATTCTTTGTCTAATTGTTTCAACTCATCCAACGATTTGCCAATTATTTCTTCCATCAACATACTGGCGGTAGCCTGGCTGATGGCGCAACCACGTCCATCGAATGCCGCATCAATGACAATCCCATTTTCGACCTTCAATTCTACCGTGATATCGTCACCACAAAAAGGGTTGTGATCATGATAGTGAATGTCTGGGTTTGCCAAATGGCCTTTGTAGCGCGGATGTTTGTAATGATCAATAATCGCTTCGCGATAAAGTGCTTCCACAGCCCACCCTACCTAAAATGCCAACAATTTATGGGCTTTTTCCAGCCCTACCACCAGTTGATCGATCTCGTCTGGCGTATTGTACAGATAGAAGCTAGCACGAGCACTGGCGACAACGCCAAAATGGTCATGAATTGGTTGAGCACAATGATGGCCGGCGCGAATGGCAATGCCCTCGTGATCCAAAACAGCCGACAGATCGTGGGGATGAATGTCACCTAGCGTAAACGCAATCAAACCACCGCGCGCCTCGGGTCCAGGGCCGAGTATGCGCAGCCCTTCAATTTGCCCCAAGCGTTCATAGGCGTAGCGCGTTAAGTGCTGCTCGTGTTCATGCACCCAATCCATGCCAATCGCGGTCAAATAATCTACCGCTGCCCCCAGACCAATCGCCTGGGCAATGGCCGGCGTGCCTGCTTCAAATTTATAAGGTAATGTATTCCACTGGCTACCGGATAACTTTACTTCCCGGATCATGTCGCCACCGCCCAGAAATGGCGGCATCTCCTCCAACAGCGCCCGCTTACCATACAGTACACCAATCCCCGTAGGGCCACACAACTTATGACTACTAAAAGCGAAGAAGTCGACATCCAATGCTTGGACATCAACCGGCATGTGCGGCACACTCTGTGCGCCATCAACCAACACTTTAGCACCTACCCGTCGTGCTGCTGCGACTAATTCGTGCACAGGGTTAATCGTACCCAGCACATTACTGACATGCACCAGACTGAGCAGTTTGGTACGTTCAGTGAGCAAACTCTCCAGTTGGCTGAGATCGAGCAGACCATCCGGCGTGACAGAAATATGGCGCAACGAAAAACCTAACTGCGCCTGTAAAATCTGCCAGGGCACGATATTGCTGTGATGCTCCATCGCCGTAATCAGCACTTCATCGCCAGGGCGCAGATTGGCTCGTCCCCAAGTATGCGCAACCAAGTTGATACTTTCGGTTGTGCCACGGGTAAAGATCACTTGTTTAGGGCTGGCAGCGTTGATAAAACGGGCGATGCGCAACCGTGCGCTCTCATAGCTCGCCGTCGCCTCTTCACTTAACGTATGCACACCGCGATGCACATTCGCATTGTGGTTGCGATAGTAATCGTCTAGCGCTTGCAACACCACATCCGGTTTTTGGCTGGTGGCTGCATTGTCTAAATAAACCAGCGGCTTTTCGTGGATCTGGCGCCGTAAAATTGGAAAGTTTCGGCGGATTTTCTCAACACCTTCAACTTCCATAGTCAAACTCGGAAACTGAATCATAGTATCTCTATCTTTTGTAAACACATACGCGAACAAAGCGAAATCGTTTGCTGGCGCGTCTACATGAAATTCTATTTATTTTTCGATCGGCACACGCACGGAATTACCCCATTCGGTCCACGAGCCATCATAGTTACGCACCATATTGTAACCGAGTAGATAGGTCAGCACAAACCAGGTATGGCTGCTGCGCTCACCAATCCGACAGTAGGCGATAATGTTATCATCCGCCTGTAAACCCTGTTCCTGTTCATAGATGGCGCGCAATTCTTCCGCAGATTTAAAAGTGCCGTCCGAATTCGCGGCGCGCGCCCAAGGGACACTCTTGGCGCCGGGAATATGACCACCGCGCATAGCGCCCTCTTGGGGATAATCGGCCATATGCAGCAATTCGCCACTATATTCTTTGGCGCTGCGCACATCAACCAGGGGGCCATTGATCTCCAGATGGGCCAACACATCGTCGCGATGGGCACGGATCTTGCTGTCATAGCGCGCTTTGGCCACATAATTCGTGGCGGGATAACTAGGCACTTCCCGCGTCACCGGGCGGTTTTCAGACATCCATTTGATGCGTCCGCCATCGATCACCTTGGCATTGGTATGGCCGAAGAGTTGAAAAACCCAGAAAGCGTACGTCGCCCACCAGTTGTTCTTGTCACCATAGAAAACCACGGTCGTGTCATTAGCAATCCCCAGCCGCTGCAGTAAGGCCTCGAACTGTTCCTTGTTGATGTAATCACGCATGACCGGATCGTTCAGGTCAGCGTGCCAATCAATCTTGACGGC
>JBBQBY010000135.1:0-15043 GCA_038318235.1 Caldilineales bacterium | reverse complement strand
CTCTACGAAGCGATTCAATTTGCCAAGCGGATTGAAGAATTCGACCCTTTCTGGTTCGAGGAGCCAATAGCACCGGACAACTATGAAGGCCACAAACGGCTGGCCGAAGCAACTTCGATCCCGCTGGCGACCGGCGAAAATGAATATACCCGCTATGGCTTTCGAGACTTGATTGCGCAAAATGCCGTTGCCATTCTCAACGCCGATGCGATCATCCTGGGCGGCATCACCGAGTTTATGAAAGTAGCATTCTTAGCGCAGGCTTACGATGTCGACATCGCGCCACACGGTCCCCAGGAAGTGCATGTACATTTGGTCGCCGCGATTGCCAACGGGCTGATCCTGGAATTTTATCGCGATACGGTCGACCCAATGTGGGGCAAAATTTACCATCACACCTTGCGCCTCAACGCCGATGGCACGGTCAGCCCACCGGACGCGCCAGGGATTGGCATTGATCCGAACTATGAGTCGCTCGCCCCTTATCGGGTTGGATAAATTAAATGTCGTAAAAAGTGATGAGTGATGAGTGAAATGCTTGCGCCACTGTTCACTCATCACTCATCATATTCTTTCAAGTGTACAGCAGCAGGATCAGCAACATGCAGACGACCACAAAATATGACGTCATCATCATCGGCTCGGGGGCGGCGGGGGCAATTTTGGCGGCGCGCCTGACCGAAGATTCGGCGCGCACGGTGCTTTTGTTGGAAGCAGGACCAGATTACCCCGTGTTTGACACGCTGCCCGATGATCTAAAATACGGCTATGGCACGCCTGCCGGCATTTTGACCACCAGCCATGATTGGCATTATGTCGCCGAGGCCACGCCCAGTGCGCCACCGATGCCCTTGCCACGCGGCAAAGTGATCGGCGGCTCGACCACGATGAATGCGCAAGTTTTTCTGCGTGGCGTGCCCGAAGATTTTGCCGCCTGGGTGGCGCTAGGCAACGATCAGTGGAGCTTTGCGCAAGTGCTGCCCTATTTTTGCAAGTTAGAAAATGACCTGGATTTCCGGGACGAAATCCATGGCGGCGATGGGCCGATCAAGGTCTGCCGCCCGCCCGCTGCGACATGGCGACCGGATCAAGTTGCCTTTTACCAAGCCTGTCGTGACGCCGGTTTTCCCGATTGCCCCGATCACAACCAACCTGGCGCCACCGGTGTGGGGCCCTATCCGATCAACAATCACCAGCGCATTCGCTCAAGCACCTTGATTGGTTATCTGAATCCGGCGCGCGCCCGCCCCAACCTGACGATCAAAGCCAACTGTATGGCGCACCAAGTTCTTTTCACCGGCCAACGGGCAACGGGCGTGCTCGTGGAAAATGCAGGGCAATCGCTACAATTTGCCGGGGATGAAATTATCGTCTGCGGTGGTGCGATTGGCTCCCCACAATTGCTGATGCTCTCCGGCATCGGGCCAGCCGAACAGTTACAAGCGCTGAAGATCCCGATCCGGCACGCGGCACCAGGCGTTGGGCAAAATTTGCGCGACCATCCGGCTGTCAACCTACTTTGGCCGCTACAGACCGATTATGAGATCAATGAACAGACGCATTGGCACCAGGTCGGTGTACGCTATACTGCGCCGGGTTCGTCGTTGCCCAACGACATGATTGTCTACATAGGCGCCATCCCTAGCACGCATACCTTGTTGGTACGCCCCACGCTCAATCTAGCCTTGGGGGCCGGCGAACTGCGCTTGGTATCACGCGATCCCAATGTCCAGCCCGCGGTCAATTATCGTTATCTGGCCGAAGCCTACGACCGCCAACGCCTGCGTGAAGGTGTGCGCTTATGTCTTGGTTTAATTGAAGGTGGCGCTTTTGAACAGATCATGCAAACGCGTGACCAACCTACAGCTACAAACTTGCTTTCCGACACGGCGCTTGATCAATGGTTGCTCTGGGCGGCGAACACCGGACATCATAGCTCAGGCACCTGCAAAATGGGGCCAGCGTCGGATACAATGGCCGTCGTTGATCAAACGGGCAAAGTCTATGGGGTTGATGGCTTACGCGTGGTCGATGCTTCGATTATGCCCGATTGTGTGCGCGCCAACACCAATGCCACCACGCTGATGATCGGCGAACGCGTTGCCGATTTCATTCGACAGGCGAGTTGATATACAACTGCTTGCCTCATTCACACCTATTTTGGAGGTTTCCACATGAAACAACGTAACAAGTTAATGATCCCCGGCCCGGTTCCAGTCTGGAACGAGACGCTTGACGCGCTCAGCGAACAGGTGATGTCGAACTATACCGACGATTTCGTTCCCATGTATCAGGCCACGATGAAGTTTCTCCATCAAATTTTTCAGACTGAGAATGATATTTTTGTGCTCACCGCACCTGGTTCGGGGGCCGTCGAGATTGGCGTAGCCAGCCTCTTTAACCGGGGCGAAAAAGTGGCCGTGGTCACCAACGGGCCTTTTGCCGGTCGCCTGATCGAGGTTATGCGCGCCTATGCACTGGACGTGGTCGAAATCGAGAATGAGTGGGGTAAGGCCGCTGATTTGGATCAGGTGCGCCAAGCGTTGAAAAAAGAGCGCAAATTGGCCGGTGTAGCCGTAGTGGCGAATGAGACGGGCACCGGCGTGCGCAATCCCGTCAAGGAGTTGGCCGAGTTGGCGCATGAACGCGATCTGCCGATCCTGGTGGACGCGGTCTCGGGGATGGGCGGTTACGATCTACCAGTGGACAAATGGGCGCTTGATATCGTCTGCACTTCCTCAAATAAGGCGCTAGAAATCCCCCCTGGCCTGGGCATCGTTTCGGTCAGTCCGCGCGCCTGGCAGGTGGTCGATGCCAAACAAGCGACGGCCACGCGCGGTTGGTATTACAATTTATCCACCTGGAAAGCGTATCAAGCGCAGCGTCCGGACAATCCCTCGCCCACCACAATGGCAACGGGTTTGATTGCCGGACTTCATGCTAGTTTGCAGCGCATTATCGAAGGCGAAACGTTACTGGGTCATTGGGCACGTTATGCTTGGGCGCAAAAGGTTGTGCGTGCCGGTCTGCGCAATATCGGCTTCGAAATGCTCGTGCGCGACGAAGATGCTTCTTTTACTGTGACCGCCGTCTGCAAACGCGCCGATATGGAGCACGAGCAAGAAGTGCGTGACTTTCTGGACACCAAACACGGCTATACGGTCTCCGGCACGTGGGGCAAATTGACCGGCGAAGCGTTTCGGATCAGCCATATGGGCCAATCCAGTTCGCCCGAATATCTATATCCATTTTTGCTGGGGATTGAGGATTTTGTGCGCAGTGTAAAAGAAGTGGATATCCCTGTCGGGTCAAGTCTGGTCGGTCTGAGCACGCTGCCGCGCCCTTAGCCGCCACAAATGATGGACATTAACAAAATAAACCGGTAATAGCGTAGGTGCGGTTTTTAACCGCACCTACGGCTACGGCATTAAATCGTTAAAACCCATAATTTAGCCTCTAAAGATAACAAGTCGCTGAAGCGACTTAGATCTCAATTGCGGAGCGACTTATTATCTTCAGGCACGCGATTCATGCCTGCTAAAAACAACCAAAATCTGGGCCATACCCGTAAAAAATCTTACTTTGACAGGGATCCTAATTAACTTTATAATCAAAACCAGCTACCTAGTCCACCGTTGGCGAAGTTATGCGGGTTTAGCCGTAGGTCATCGCTTCCAGCGTGACAAGCCGCGCAAAACCTGAGCACTACGCGAGGAAAAGACGTTTCGATGAACCTTGTCACGCCAGAGGCGGTGACCTACGAATGCCCATCATAACTTATCCAACGCTGTACTAGCTTTACGTGTGCCGTGTTGACAAACCAAAATGTAAGCTTTAGCTTGCTGTAACCAAGAGGAGAACCAAGGATGCCCTACGAAATCTCACGTCGTCGCTTTTTGCAGGCTGCCGGTGTTGGCATGAGTTTGCCTTTCCTGTCGCAATTGCTCGTCGCCTGTCAGGTTGCTGCGCCGGGCAGTAATACGGCGATCAGCGAGATCGTCTGGTCGCGCGGCGATGATCTGCGCACACAAGATCCCCAGTTGATCGGCGGCCGTATGGAAGGCGAAATCAACCGCTGCATCTATGATCAGCTATTCGATATTGCCCCGGATGGCTCGCAGATTCCCTGGTTGGGGACAGAATGGAAAAGTAACCCAGAAGGTACGGTCTGGACCGTCAAGATGGACGGGAGCGCTAAGTTCCATGATGGCGCGCCGGTTACCTCGGCTGACGTAAAATTCACTTATGATCGCCTGCTGGCGAACCCGACTTTTCAACATTCGACCCCTTATGTCGATCTGTTAGCCAGTGTCGATACGCCTGATGCGACCACAGTTGTCTTCAACTGTGCCAAACCAGCGCCTTTGTTCAATTTATTAATGGGTGAACCGATTCTCTCCAAAAAGTCTGCCGATGAAAATGGCGAGAAATTCTGGGAAAAGGCGATTGGCAGTGGCCCCTTCCGCCACAAAGAATATGTCAAGGGCGAATATTGGCTGGGTGAAGCGTTTGACGATTATTGGAAGAAAGACCTGATCAAGGTCAAACAACTGCGCTACCGACCAATCAGCGAAGAAGCGACGCGCGTCGCGGCATTGCGTTCGGGCGAAGTCGATATTATTGCCAACGTTAGTGGTGAACTGGCCGAGGAACTTGCCAAGGACGCCAACATTGCGATCTATCGCAAACCCTCGCTCGACCATCTCTATTTGTTAACCCAAACCAATCGCGCCCCGTTTAATAATCCTGATGCACGGCAGGCCGTCAACCTTGCCCTGAACCGCGATTCGCTGGTTAAGAGCATCGTCAAGGCTGGCCAGGTGATCGGTGGACACATTCCACAAGGCACAGTGGGTTATGATGAAAGTTTGAAGCCCGTGGCCTATGATCCCGACCAAGCGCGTAAGTTGCTGGACAAGGCCGGCGTGAAGCCGGGCACAAAAATCGAGGTAAAAGCCCATCCTGAATGGTTTGCCAAGGGTAAGGAAGTGATGGAGTATGTAGCCGGCGCCTTGCAGGATATTGGCTTCCAGGTAGATCTACAATTCCTAGAACCCGGCGCTTACACCGAAGCGCGTAAAGCTGGCAGCTATGATCTGGCGTTGCAACAGGGTGGCAAGGCCAACAATCCCTGTAGTCAGTACAAGACATTTTATGTCACCGACACCTATGGCTCCGGTTTTGGTCCGCAACATCCCGACTTCCAAAAGAAGGTTCAAGACGCGTGTATTGAAGTGGATTCGACCAAGGCCGATGCCTTGTACAAAGACATCCAGAAACAGATTTATGACGAATCGGTTGAAATTCAACTCTATCGCCAAGAAAATATCTGGGCCGTACGCAAGCGCATCAGCGGCTTCCAACCTTTCTCTCCAGATGCGACTCGTCCGTGGGAAGGTTTGGCGGTTAGTTGAGGCTTGCTGAAATAAAAATACGTGAGGCGTGAGGTGTGAGATTGTTATCAGTCACACCTCACGCCTCACGTATGCACCATTTGTTACTGAATCGACGAACAGAACCATATGGGAACGTATATTCGCCGCCGGCTGCTCCAGGCTATGCTTGTGGTCTGGGGGGTTTCGGTGTTAGTTTTTTTCTTATTGCGCCTGGCGCCTGGCGATCCAGTGCTGTTACTGCTGGCTGAGAGCGCTGAGCCCGCGCAGATTGCCGCGGCGCGCGCAAAGTGGGGGCTGGATAAACCGATCTACGTGCAATACGGTGTCTTCCTCAATCGCGCCATCCACGGTGATCTGGGTGATTCACTCTTTTTCCAAGAGCCTGCGCTGAGTGTGTTGTTAGAGCGCATGCCAGCCACCTTACAGCTTTCCGCCGCGGCGCTGCTTTTTTCGTTGGCAGTTGCGATCCCAGTGGGCATTCTGTCTGCGCTCAAGCGCGATTCTTTCTGGGACTATCTTGGCACCAGTATTGCAATGCTCGGCCAGGCAATTCCGCCCTATTGGCTGGGCATCATGCTGATCTTGATCTTTGCCGTCAGCTTGCACTGGTTTCCAACGTCGGGGCGAGGGACATGGCGGCATCTGGTGCTGCCAGCCGTCACGCTTGGCTCGGTGCTTATGGCGCTGGTGACCCGTTTAGTGCGCTCTGGCATGTTGGATGTGCTCAACGAAGATTATGTGCGCACGGCGCGTGCCAAAGGCTTAAAGGAACAGACCGTGATTGTGCGTCATGCGCTGCGCAATATCTTGATCCCACTGGTCACGGTGATTGGTCTACAGTTAGGTGCGCTCTTTGGCGGCGCCGTGATCACTGAAAGCATCTTCGCCTGGCCGGGCGTCGGACGGCTGGCACTGCAAGCGATCAGCGCACGCGACTATCCGCTAGTCCAAGCGGCGGTGTTAGTGATTTCGGTGATCTATGTCTTTCTCAACCTGGCTGTCGATCTGCTCTATGTCTATCTCGACCCGCGGATTCGTTATCAGTAAAGACTGGATGCTGCAACCTGTGAATAGACTAAAAATCTCATGACTACTACTTCACCTCAGGCGCGTGAACGCATTGTGACCGACCAATCTGTGCAACTGCTTGACCAGCGCCGCCAGGCAACTTTTATACAACGGTTTCGCCGCAGCCGTCGCGCCATGTTTGGCTTAATTTTTTTGTTGATCATCACCGCGATTACCGTGCTAGCACCCATAATTGCGCCCTACCCAGAACGCGATCAGAATCTTGAACGCGTCCAATTGCCGCCTTTTTCCACCTCATCACAAGGCACTTACCACCTCTTAGGCACGGATGCGCTCGGGCGTGATCTGCTATCGCGCATGCTGTATGGCGGGCGCATCTCGTTATTGGTAGGGGTCACGGTCGTGGTTGTCGCGGGCCTGATTGGCGTGCCCTTAGGCTTGATCAGTGGTTTTTTCGGCGGTTGGATCGATACCATCATTATGCGCCTGGTCGATATTCAACTGGCTGTGCCTTTTATCTTACTGGCGATCGCGATCATGGCCGTGCTCGGCACCGGGTTATGGAATGTGATCCTGGTGCTGGGTTGCAGTGGTTGGGTGGGCTATGCGCGCATTGTGCGCGGCACGGTGTTGAGTTTGCGCGAGCAAGCATTTATTGAAGCGGCGCGCTGCACCGGTTTGTCCAACTGGCGGCTGGTCATGCGCCATCTGTTGCCCAATGTTTGGACGCCAATCATCATCTTGGCCACCCAAGGGGTGGGCGGCGCAATCTTGGCCGAATCTTCGCTGACGTTTCTCGGCTTGGGCATTTCGCCGTTGATCCCCACCTGGGGCTCGATGATCGCCGATGGGCGCAACTACCTCACGACCGCCTGGTGGATCTCCGCTTTCCCTGGTGTAGTGCTGACCAGCACCGTGCTGTCGATCTATTTTCTAGGCGACGGTCTGCGCGATGTGCTTGACCCACGGCTGCGCCTGTGATCAGGTCGAACGTCCGTCCCCGGCACATAACCGGCTTTGACCGCGCGGGCCGAGAATGTTACACTTTTGCTAGGCTAATGGATATATTTTTCAAGGAGTTACCAACAGATGGCGACACAAATTGCTCTGCCACTAGCAACGGCTGGCGATCAGGGCGGCTGGCCAGCGCAGGGTCAATGGCGCTATGCAGATTATTTACGTTTACCTGATGATGGCAAACGCTATGAAATCATTGAAGGGGTACTTTACGTGGCGAATGCACCTGGCTACGACCATCAGTTTACGATTGCTGAAATTACTTACCATTTTCAAGTTTTCGTTAGAGAACATAAGCTTGGTAGGGTACTTAACTCGCCATTCGAGGTGCATCTCTCCGAAAGATCGCGCCCGGTTCAACCAGACATCCTAGTTTTGACCAACGAACAACAACCTCCACCCGGCACAGATTTCTTCGATGGCACACCGACCCTCATCGTCGAAGTAATCTCACCGAGTTCCATGCGATTGGATCGACATACAAAATTCGACGCCTATGAGCGAGCCGGTGTGGCTGAATATTGGCTGGCCGATCCAAAGACGCGTTCAGTTGAAGTGTATGTTCTCTCTAATAGCGAGTATGCGCTCTTAGGCCAGTTCACGAATGAAGAAATGATCACATCAAATGTGCTGGCTGGTTTAACGATTCAGACCAGCACTTTGTTCAATTAAACCAGCCAGCACCCTGCAGGAGCAACCTCATGCGTAGAGCAATTATCAGCGACAAAGCCCCCAAGCCCCGTGGCCCCTATTCACCAGCAATGATTGCCAGTGGGCCGACGGTCTATGTTTCGGCGCAAGGCCCAATTGACCCGGCCACCGATCAATTTATCGACGGCACTTTTGCCGAACAGGCCGAACGGGTCTTTCAGAATGTGACCGCGTTGCTGGAAGCCGCGGGCACTTCTTGGCAAAACGCTGTCAAGGTCACCATCGTGCTCGCCGACTTTGGCAATTTTGCGGCGATGAATGAAATTTATCTCAAGTATGTCAGCGCACCCTATCCCGCCCGCACCACACTGCAAGCGAAGATTGGCAACAGCGCGCTTGGCGTCGATTGTATCGCCGTGATGCCCGAAGCCTGAAATTAACCAGACCACTCAAGCATAATTCATGGAACTAGCCGCGCTACAAGCTGAATTCGCCGCCTTGCAAAGTGATCCGGCCCTGTTGCTCGAAACCAATCTCCAAGGCCGCGAACAGGCTCTCGATTACATTCGCTTCGTTGGTGAAATCGCCCAAATTCGCAGCGATGCCGGTGTCGCGGCATTGCACCAAAAGACCCTAACCTTGCAGGCGGACCTGGAGCAGATCAATGCGCAGCTTTTTGCCCGCATCCGAAGCAAAATTCAAGCGGGCGCCTATACTCGCCAGACATTACGGCAGCAATTTGACCAATTTACAACCTACAGGCCCGGTGACCCCGGTCAGGCGCATCTCGGCTATGATGGTCTGGATATTTTGCTGGGCGGCTTATTTGAAAGCGAACCACCACCCCAAGCAAGCCAGCCGCTCAGTGCCGAGATGGTCCACTATGAACCAACCCCCGCCCGTGCCATTTTGGCCCTAATTGATCGTCTCTCCGTTGGCCCAACTGATGTTTTTTATGACCTGGGTTCTGGCTTAGGCCAGATCGCGATGACGGTTAATTTACTAACAGGGAGCAAAACCAAGGGCGTGGAACTGGAAACCAACTTCTGCACCTATGCCCAACATTGCGCACAACAATTAGGCTTGGCAAATATCGAATTTATCAATGCCGACGCGCAAGTCGCCGATTACACAGATGGCACGGTCTTTTATCTGTTTACCCCGTTTAAGGGCTCGCTCTTGCAAACGGTGCTCGATCGACTGGCCCAGATTGCGCAGACGCGGCCGATCAAAGTTTGTACCTTTGGTCCATGTACCCTAGCGGTCGCCCGCCAAAGCTGGCTGCGCAGTTTAGATAACAACGCCAATCATGAATTTAAATTGGCGATTTTCGAGAGCAGGTAATGTTGTAATCAGAGCTTACGCAACAACGGCCTCACCCCCGGCCCCTCTCCTGAACGGTAGAACTGTTTCAGAAGAGGGGAGAATGGCCTTTGTTCTGCGCCCCCTCGCCTGAACTCAGCCGAACGGGGTTGAGGGGTGAGGCCCGTTGTTGCGTAAGCCCTTGTAATTCTATCTACATCCCCATTCTACGGAGAAAAAAGATGCGACTTCAAGATCGGATTGCGCTCGTAACCGGCGGCGGCTCCGGCATTGGCCAGGCAATTGCAACCGTATTTGCGCAAGAAGGCGCGACCGTGGTCGTGGCGGACCGCGTGATTGAGGGAGCGCAAACCACGGTCGCCATGATTCAAGCAGCAGGTGGCGCAGCCCTGGCCATCACCGTTGATGTGGCGCAGCAGAACGCCGTCAGCCAAATGGCAGCGGAAACACTGGCGCACTATGGACGGGTCGACATTCTGGTCAACAATGCAGCTATTTCAGACGGTGATGATATTCTGACCTTTGACGAAGCGACGTGGGATCGCAATTTAGCGATTGTGCTAAAAAGTGTCTACTTGTGTGCCAAGGCTGTATTGCCAGCGATGATTGAGCAGCGACGCGGTGTGATCATCAATATCGCTTCGGTCAATGGCTTGACAGGCTTAGGCGAAGAACCATACAGCGCCGCTAAGGCCGGCGTGATCAACCTGACCCAGAATATGGCACTCAAGTATGGGAAATACAACGTGCGCGCCAATGTGATCTGTCCTGGCACAATTCAAACGCCAATCTGGAATCGCGTGCTGGAGAAAGATCCTCAGGTCCTAGAGAAATTAGCCAAATGGTATCCACTTGGTCGCGTCGGCCAACCGGAAGATATTGCCAAAGCGGCGCTCTATCTAGCCTCGGATGATGCGGCGTGGGTTACGGGGACAACGCTCACGGTGGATGGCGGGTTGATGGCCGGCAATTTCCGAATGAATCAAGCGTTGCAGGGTGAAGGGTAAAGTAATAAGTAATAAGTAACAAGTAATTTGTAATGGGTGATTCCGGCATTAAAAATTACTTGTTACTTATTACCTGTTACTTATTATTTAGCGGATCAGTTCCCAGGCCAGGTGCTGAATTTCCGGCAGAATTAACTTTTCCATGGCCAGTTGCACCGCGTTGGGTGAGCCGGGCACACTGATCACCACGCGCCCGCGATAGACACCAGCCGTTGCGCGGCTGAGCATGGCCGCCGCACCCACTTCGGCATAACTGAGCATCCGAAAAATTTCACCAAAACCGGGCAATGGTTTTTCCAACACTTTGCTGATCACATCATAGGTGCGATCGCGCTGGCTGATGCCGGTGCCGCCGTTAAAGATGATCAAACGCGCAGCGCCCGCGGCGAAATCGTCTAAGGCGCGCGCCACTTGTTCGGGTTCATCTTTCACAATCCGATAATCGACAATCTGATGGCCAGCGGCTTCTGTCAACGTGCGGATCAATTGGCCGCTCGTGTCAGTTTCTGGCGTACGCGAATCGCTAACGGTAACAACGGCAATCGCCACACTCCCCTGTGTCGTGGCCTTTTGATGATGTTCCGCCACACTCTGCGAGTTTTCCGTGCTCATTAATAGATGTCTCCTTGTGTATCAAACAAGATCGACTGGTTAGCCCCCGGCAGAATGCCAAATTCCATATCGTCATCTTTGCAAGCTACCTGATTGTGGAAACGGCCATCGCTGGCTTCTAACCCGACCGTCACATGCGGCGGGGCCGTTTGTAAATCTGGCGCTTGTTGATAATTCAAACGAACAGCCCCATTCGTATATAAAACAATCTGAAAACTTACCGTATAGGCTGGGGTGACACTCGCAGCGGTTGGCACATTTTCATACTCAATCACAAAGTGATCCGTGCCGACCGGGAAGGTTGAGATCCGTGCACCTGGTGCACCTGGATTCAAATCAGCCCACCAGCCGTAGATGGCGCCTTGTATTTGATCAACTTGGGGTAAACAGACATTGACCCCAGGCGTGCCACTATTTGCACCTGGGAAAATCACATAACCGTCCGAAAAAATAGTGGCATCCGTATAAGCTTTGCCGCGTAGTGTGAACGCGGTTGGCAACGTAACACTGACCTCACTGCTATCAGCCATATTGTAAGTCTTGCGATCAGTGACATTGGCGGGCAGTTCCCAATTATAACCAGGCGTGGATGCACCGTTGGCAAATTTCACCCCTTGGAAAATCATTGGGAAAAAATAGAGGACTGGCTGTGTGTCAACGAATAGACTAACACCGACCGTCTGCGTAACCGTACTTTGATCGGCGCGCGTGCCGATCACCTGTAGATTGGCAACATACCCCCCCGTGATCAAATTTGTCGGCGTAATGGTTAATGAAATTGCCCCAGGGTCGCCATGGCGCGCACTCCCGGCCAGCGTGTTGGCGCTCGCGCCCTGGATACTCACCCAACTGTAAGTCTGCGCAAGCTTGGCATGCCAGGCGATCGGGGTCAGACTAGGATTGTCAACGCGCACGGTTGCGGTATAGGGGGCGGTGCCAGCGCTCAGATTGCCTGAAATATTATTCGGGGCCAGCAAGTTCAAAGTAACGGGCAGCAATTGTTGAAGCGCGGCATTCATATCCAAACGGCCACTGCCCACCCGCGAGGCATCTTCATTTAATTTTGTGGCTGTATTGATCAAAAGCTGGCGCACCTGATCGGCGGTCAAATCTGGGCGGACACTCATCACCAAAGCCGCAGCACCACTGACAACAGCCGCGGCCATACTGGTGCCTTCGGATGTGCAGTAACCACTTTGTGGCAATTTAGCCTGGATATCGCGACAATAAACCCCACCCGGCCAGGTGCTCAACATCGAGTTCGAGGACTCACCACCCGGCGCCGCCAGCGCCACCTGCGTGCCCACATTACTATAACTGGCATGTCGATCCGTATAATTGGTGGCCGCCACGGCCATCACTTCCGGATAAGCCGCCGGCCAGGCCACCGGACTTGGATACGAATTGCCCGCCGCCGCAATCAATAACACACCCTTGTTATAGGCATATTTGACGGCCGCTTCCATGACTGGGTTGGGCGAAGAGGTCTCCAAACTCATATTGATAATTTTGGCCTTGTTGTCCGCAGCCTTCTGGATCGCGGCGGCGACATTGGCAATGGTCCCACTACCATTTTGGTTGAGCACTTTATAAGATAAAAAATCCACCTTAATCCCTAAGCTGGCAATTCCAACTGTGTTGTTCAGCGTGGCGCCAATCAGGCCGGCCACATGCGTACCATGGCCGTAATCATCGAATGGCCCGACCAGGACCGCATCCGTATAGCCGGTGGCCGGATTGACATCACTGTCCTTACTGTCGTTATTACCGACATCTTTTGTGGTGAAAGTCCGGCCAGTTGGGGTGTTAAACTGAACAAAATAGCGTTCAGTTGGTAGATTACAAAATTGATAAGCACCCGTGGCATCACTGTTCGTATCAGTCAGATGAGTGCTCGGTAGACCATCGCTATTATCATCGCTCCACAACCCAACTTGCACGCCAGGAAAACCCGGTTCGTTGGCGTCCTGGACACCATTACCATTCAAATCATTCCAGACGCGGCCATTGGTACAAAAGGTCGCGGCATCTGTACGTGCCGGGAGCGCCGTAACAAATGGTAGCGCGCTAGTAACGGCGCTGCCGGCGGCCACAGTCGTTGACGGTGCAATGCCAGCGTTCACACTTGGGTCGAATAAATAATTATAGCCATCGACCATCCGATTCTTGAGTTCTGGGTGCTTTGCGTCAAAGCCACTGTCCACCGTCGCCACGCGCACGCTCGTCAATTGACCACTAAACCCATCTGTGCCATAGGCAAGAGACCAGGCGCGGCTGGCATTGATACGTTGTAAATACCATTGACGCTCGGCATAGAGCGGATCGTTCACATTAAAAGGTGTCTCAGTTTGCGGGACAACATCTGTGTGATCTAGATCAGCAGCCTGCACAATCCAGTTGGGGACCGCAAAAGCAATGGCCGGATCTTCGAGCAACTGATTGATCGCTTCCCATTCACGGCCTTCTGGCACGCGCAACAATTGGCCGTCAACACCGGCATCACCGTCTGCACCATCTAGCCCGCGTAAATCTAGTGCTTCAACAAATTGCACATCCATGCTGGTCAGGCGTGCGGATGCGCGCGCTTGGTCACGATGGAACCCGACCAAGATCTCGCCGGGCACAAACGGCGTATCTTTATACGTGTTGGGATCAGCGGGTAATTGCCAAATCAAGTGGGTAGAGGTTGCGCCAGCAGGCTGCACGCCTTGGGCAAAACTGGGGGCAACACTACTCATAAATAAACTGGCCAACGCCACCAGTAGCCAGCCAATGACCAAATTCCTACGAATGCTCATGTAGATTCCCTAGAAAAATACGAAAAGACCCCTCCCTAACTCTCCCCTGCTGGGAGGGAATTGATCAGGGCCAGAAAAGTTGCTTCGGCTATCCTTGATGGCGCTTTCGAGAGTCCGCTGTGCGAACAGTTCTCTCCCCGGCAAGGAAAGGTTCAAGCGTTACCTACAAAAACTAACAAACGTTCAACGACAAAACGATTATAAGCTCATTCGGCGAGCGGCTGAATCTCAGCGTCTAATTGGCTAAAAAAATCGACCATAAACGCGTGACGTTGTGCGCCAATCTGGCGTGCGGTGTTCGTATGCAGGGTCGCGATTAATTGTTGTAACTTATAGACAAATTCGTGAACCGGCGTATAATCCGCATGGGTTGGCCTGTGCTCAGGCGCGGGTATAGCTAGAACAGGCGTCGTCCACAGTCGGCTGCCATAACGCCCAGCATAGGCAAAAGCCCGCGCCACGCCAATCGCACCGATGCTGTCGAGTTTATCGGCGTCATACAAGCATTGTGCTTCCAGCGTCGTCGGTTGAATCGACTGATCACGAAAGCGATGCGCCTCAATGCAATGAACGACATTCGCCACCTGTTCAGTTCCCAATCCACGCCTGGTTAAAAATCGGCGAGCAAAATCGGCAGCCGCCAAGTGATGTTTGCGCCGTGGATCAGGGTCGTGCTCGGCTTCAGGCACGGGTACATCATGCAGCAGGGCCGCCAGCCGCACCACGGTTATATCAGCTTGCTCGGCGCGTGCGATCTGTTCACCGAGGCGTGTCACCCGCAAAACATGGTCAAAATCGTGGGCAGCATCGCTACTGGCATACAGTTGGCGCGCTTCGCCTTCACCGAGCAGCAACTCAGCGTCATCGGGCGCGAGGTGCGTTGGCGGTGGCACCATGTCAACGGATATAGGCGCGTCCAGCCGGAAATCATTGCTCAATTTTTCTTCCTGGTTGCTCATCGGGGTAATGGCTTTACTGGACCATCAATCGGTCGCGGGGTTGGCGATGTCGGCTTGCCACGCATGCCACGGCGCATCCAGAGCAGACCACCCGGTAGGCTGACCAGATAGCCGATAAATTGTTGCAACAGACCGACCGCTGCCCCCAATTGCACACCGGCGCCGATGAACGAAAAAAGCGTAGCAAACGAAATCTGACGCACCCCCAGCCCACCTGGCGACAGCGGCACCACCACCAAAGCAAAAACGAT
>JBBQBY010000134.1:0-15070 GCA_038318235.1 Caldilineales bacterium | reverse complement strand
CTGTCCACCAATCAGTTCCCTCCCCAGCAGGGGGAGGGTTAGGGCGGGGGTCTGGGTGCGGCAATCGTGAAGGGGTAACGCAGACCTCTCCCCCGCCCTCCCCTGCTGGGAGGGAGCCTGTCACGAGGCCGAATATGTTATTTCGGCTGTCCAGCAATGGCGCTTTCGGGTGCCCCTGGTATGGCTTATAAATTCCCCAGCCAAGCCTGGGCGGATCAATTTTTGCTAGCAGTCAATCGCAACGATGCTTATGCCAGCGCCGCCAAGACTTGGGAAGGTGATCTTTATTTGGTTATCGAAGAGGGTGGCGTGCTCTATCTAGATCTGTGGCATGGCAAGTGTCGCGAGGTACTCTGGACGCGCGATGCGAACAGTTCCCTCCTCCTGCAGGGGAGGGTTAGGGTCACTGCCATTAAGAATCCACCCATTGTGCGGTGACAAACCGCACCTACGCGACCCATTATTTCGCTTACCTTAATCGCAGTGAGGGTTAGGGTGGGGTCGCCTGGTAGTTAACCACAAAGAGCGCAAAAAATTGCTCTGAGCTTTTTCTTTGCGACCTTTGCGGTTAAATTAGCTTTAGCCGTTGCCCTGCACACATACAAATATGGAATTACGTACTTTGCTGTGTAACAAGGAGGAAATATTATGTTTACCGGCCCCCAACCACAAGATCGATCGGCGCGTCTGCGCGTGGTCGATAAAATTGTTCACGAACTACACACCACGCACGGTGAGCGCATTATCGCGATTGGGCTTTATGGTTCGCTGGCAAAAGATATCGATGGTCCATTTTCCGATATCGAGCTGTTCTGCGTGATCCAAGGCAGCGGAATTGACTATAGCCAGGTATGGATCTACGGCGCGAACAGGGCGGAGGTCGACATGAATAGCGAAGATGTGATACGCCGTAGCGCCGTGACCGTCGATGAAAAATGGTCCTTAAGCCAGGGTCAATTGCTGGCAGCGCGTCCTTTATATGGTGATCCTGCGTTTTTCGATGCCTTGCGCCAACTCGTATTGTCGCCGCCGCCGGAAATATTCAAGGCAGTGATGGGCGACATGCTCGGCGAGTTTTATGAGTGGATCGGCAAGTTGCGCAATGCGCGCAGCAGCGGGCATACGGCGTATCTTCCGCTGCTGGCCTGTCAATTTGCCGAGTTCGGCGCGCAGATGCTGGGCATGGCGCACCGCATCTGCTACGCAACCGGAGCGAAGATGCTCGAAGAATCACTGCAATTAAAAAACCGCCCCGACGGTTACGACGAATTGTGCCACATGGTAATGGCTGGTCAATTAAGTGACCCCGAGCAGGTAGCTGCGATGCTTGAACGTTGCTGGGCTGGCCTGGGCGTTTGGGCGCAAGCGCAGGGGATTGCGATGGATCAATATAACCGCTGGCCTTTTTGAACATGGGCAAGGAGCTAGGATGCTAATCGCAATGGCCGGTCTACCGGGGACGGGTAAGAGCACTATCGCACGCGGCTTGACCCAGGCGTTACCGGCGGTGATCTTGGATAAAGACCCGATCCGCACCGCCCTTTTCCCGTCTGCCCTGATCGAGTACACCACGCAACAGGACGATTTTTGTATGCAGATCATGTTGCAGGTAGCCGAATATCTCTTGTACAAAGCGCCAACGCAAGTTGTGATCTTGGACGGGCGCACCTTTTCGCGCTGCTATCAACTGGATGCCGTGGCCGAGTTGGCGAAAAAGTTGGGTCAACCGTTGGCGATCATCGAGTGTATCTGTTCCGAGGCAACGGCCAGGGCGCGCCTAGAACAAGATGTAGCGCAAGCGTTGCATGTGGCCGACAACCGTAATTTTGCCTTATATTTGGCGATTCAGGCGCGCTTTGAGCCGATTGAACGGCCCAAATTGGTGCTGAACACGGATCAAGATTTTGCTCAATGCATCGAACGCGCGATCGCGTATGTGAAACAAATGCTAAGCAGCTAGTACACCGTTACGCAAATTTTGCTGGTAATTCGTAGGTCATCGCTTGCAGCGTGACGATCTGTGGTAACCCGGGCCTGTGAGATATAACCATCTCTGTCACGCTGGAAGCGCTGACCTACGGTTAAACGAGCAGAATTTCGCTGACAGTGTACTAGGGCGTTGTCAATAATGAGAACTGCGGATGGGCAGGACAACGCGCATCATTGTTCGTCCAACGACTATCCGCGTCATCCTGCCCATCCGCAGTTCTCTATCCGGCTTTAAAATCTTCATTTCATTACCAATAAAAGTTGACGGCCAACCAAATCCCTGCTAGAGTTTATTATCAATATTATCCAACCACGACACAACGAAAGGAGGTGCAATCATGACAAGTAAGAACAACCTATCCCCAATTCTGGGCAGCGCTGTAAATCTTTGTCTGAATAGGTCACCGCTCGTTGACGGCTGGATGTGCAAGCTGTAAGTCGATGCGTTGCCAAATTTAGAACTTTAAGGTCACAGGTGCGTTTGCCCTGTGACCTTTTTTATTTCACCCCGGCCCCATTTTTGCATGATGCACGAAAGGGCTGGGCTGAGGTCAAATAAGGTCACGGGATAGGATGCGTTCGCCCGTGATTTTTGTTTTAGTGTAGCCGCGGGCAAATTGCTTGCGGCTATTTTATTTGGCTATCTCCCTCGGTAGCTAAATGAATTTGGGTTGTTAGCGAAATTGAAGCAATAAGGAGCTTTTACAGTGCAGAACACAGACTATGAATATCGGGGCGCGATGGCGCAATTTTGGGATTTGTTTCGCGGCGACACGAGTAACTGGTCAGACAAATTCTTCTATCAGGAGGTCATTGCCGAAAGCGGGCAGCCCGTGCTTGATATTGGCTGCGGCACGGGACGATTATTGCTCGATTATATAAGCCAGGGCATCGACATTGATGGCGTCGATAATTCGCCAGAAATGCTCGCGCTCTGTCGCCAAAAGGCGCAGAAACTTGGCATTCAGCCAACGCTTTATCAACAGATGATGGAAACGTTGGCCTTGCCACGCCAATATCGCACCATCCTTGTGCCTTCCAGTTCGTTCCAATTAGTGACCGATCCAAACGACGCGGACGAAGCGATGCGCCGTTTCTTGCAACACCTGGAACCGGGCGGCGCCTTAGCCATGCCGCTCATGATGCTCTACGGCGGTCACGGTGAGGGGCCATTTGAATGGCAAAGAGAGGCAGTCAGGCCAGACGATGGCGCGCTTGTGCGCTGCTCGTCACGGGCCCGGTTCGACTTGGTTACTAGCCTGGATCATACCGAAGACCGCTACGACGTGATCATCAATGGGGAAGTCGTGGCTAGCGAGTCGCTCGCGCGTTCGCCCGCGACGCGCAGTTATACGCAAGAACAGGCGATCAAGTTATACGAAACGGCTGGCTTCACAAACATTCGCGTTTATAGCGGGTTTACCTTTCAAACGGCGACCGCAGCCGATACAGGCGTTACCGTTGTGGGCACGCGACCGTAAGGCGACGATGGTCAAGCGCATGATTTACACAAAGGAAAGTTGATGGCAGAAATCAATCCAATACGAAACAACATGGCCGAACTCAACGGCGCCCAGTTTTATTACGAAGTAGCAGGCGCAGGCCCACCCCTGGTTCTCGTCCACGCCGGCATTGCAGACCGGAATATGTGGGATGAACAGTGGCACGTTTTCGCCCAACACTACCAAGTGATTCGCTACGATAGGCGTGGTTATGGGCAAACCACGTTGGTGGATGAACCCTATGCCCACTATCAAGACTTGTATGCGCTGCTCAACTTCCTGGGCATTAAACAGGCACATATGTTGGGCTGCTCGATGGGCGGCACGACTGCACTTGATTTTGCCCTGGCCTATCCCGCACGGGTGAGCAGTCTAATTGCCGTAGCCTGCCGACCGGAAGGCTATGTTTTCACTAGCGCACCACCAACCCAATTGGACGCGCTGGAAGCGGCGTTTTAGTCATCGAAATCGCACAGGAATGGACAGGCAAGCTGATCTTCAAGGATGTGGTCACGCTTGTCTACTATTTGAAAGCGATTCCCTGGACGGTGCCAGATTTTTCAGTTGCGGAGTATCGTAGTCATCTAGAGAAATTGCAGCAGCGATTGGAGACTGATGGCGAATTAATTTTCACCCAACGGTCGATGCTGATCAAAGCCACCAAGGAGAAAACCATTTGAACATTCCAGTGAAAGCATACCTGGATTTACTCTACAATTATCTAAAACCCCAATGGCCTAAAGTAATGGGAATGGCGGTGCTGCTCTTTAGCAGCATTGCGTTGCAACTGCTCAATCCGCAGGTAATTCGCCAATTTATCGATAGGGTGCAACAGGGTGTCCCCCACCCCGCACTGCTGCAAATGGCGTTGTGGTTTCTGCTCATCGTGCTGGCGCAGCGCGGGGTGGCAATTGCCACCACCTATGTCAGCCAGCAGATCGCTTGGAACGCTACAAATGGGCTGCGGCGCGACCTGACGCGCCATGTGCTCAAGCTCGACTTGAGCTTTCACAACGCCCACACACCGGGGGAATTACTGGAACGCATCGACAATGATGTCGATCGACTGGGCAATTTCTTCTCGGAATTTCTGCTGCAAATTCTCAGTGGCCTATTGCTGACGCTGGGTGTGTTGCTCTTGCTTTGGCGCGAGGATGGGCGGATGGCTGGTCTGCTGGCGCTCTTTGTGATTGCCTATCTGGTTGTCCATGCGCGCGGTCAACAGTTGGCTACGCCGCACTGGGAGAAAGAACGCCAGTACAGCGCCGACCTGATGGGCTTTGTGGAAGAACGGCTGGCTGGCGTGCGCGACATCCAGACCAGTGGCGCGGTGGACTACACCTTGCTTCGTTTCTACGCGTTGGTGCGCCGGCGCACTTGGCAGGCCCTCAAAGCCGATGTCGTTACCGACGTGGGTTGGACGATCTCCAAGATCTTCTACGACCTGGGCACGGTGGCGGGGATGGCGTTGGGCGCCTATCTCTTTCTCAGGGGGCAGATTACGCTGGGGACAGTTTATCTTGTCCTCAATTATCTGGATAGCTTAAATGGCCCGCTGACATCCATTGCCAACCAAATGGAGGAGTTGCAACAAGCGCGGGTGGCGATTGGGCGGGTGCAAACGCTGTTGCAGACCCCGACCAAAGTACTCGATCGAGGCAACACCACCTTGCCGACAGAAGGGGCGTTGGGGGTGCGCTTCGAGCATGTGGCTTTCCGTTACCATGAAGATGCCGGCGTGCTACACGATCTCTCCTTCGCCCTGCAACCCGGCCAGAAGTTGGGCTTGTTGGGGCGCACGGGCAGTGGCAAGAGTACGATCTCGCGCCTGCTCTTTCGTCTCTATGATGTTGATAGCGGCGCGATCACCCTGAATGACCAGGAGATTCGCCAAGTGCGGCTGGCGAATCTGCGCCAACGGGTTGGGTTGGTGACACAAGAGGTGCAACTCTTCCCGGCTTCGCTGCGCGACAACCTGACGCTCTTCGACGCCACCATCCGTGATGCGCAGATCTGGGAGAACTTGCGGCGTTTGGGGTTGGATGGCTGGGTGCAAACGCTGTCGGCTGGACTGGATACGCTGCTGGCTGCCAATGGCGGCGGTCTTTCTGCTGGGGAAGCGCAATTGTTGGCGTTGGCCCGCGTCTTCTTAAAAAACCCAGGTTTGGTGATTCTGGATGAAGCATCCTCGCGTCTCGACGCGGCCACAGAACGTTTGCTGGAACGCGCGCTCGATAGTCTGCTGGCAGGGCGCACGGCCATCATCATCGCCCATCGGCTGGCAACTGTGCGCCGCGCCGATGAGATTTTGATCCTGGAAGCGGGCAAGATGCAAGAGTTTGGTAGCTATCAACAATTGGCGAACGATCCCAATTCGCGCTTTGCTCATTTATTGCGCACAGCAAATCTCACCGCAGATTTAACCGCGAATCTACATCCAGAAAATGGGGCGAGCGATCCAGTTACGCAACTCGCCAATCACAATCACTTCTCGATGGTTGCACCCCAGGAGGCGACTGTATGACAATCAATCCCTTCCCACAACCGGTTCAACCCTTGCCACCGGTCAACAAACACCGTTACTTCTGGCGTTTGATGGGCGCAACCCCCTGGGTTTCCGTGGCGGTAGTGATTCTCAATACGCTGCAATACACCTTGCCCTTGCTCTTTGGGCTGATTATGCGCGCCTTCTTCAATACGCTTTCGGGCCAGACCGGCGTGGGCTCGAATGTGTGGACGTTGGTGGCCTGCTTTCTAGCCACGCGAGTCGCTGTGCAGATCGGCGAGATGGGCGCGGCGGGCAGTTCGGCCTATCAATCCTTTCTGGTTGAAACCCTCGTGCGGCGCAATCTCTTTCGCGGCATTCTGCAAGCAGTTGGCTTTCATCCACCGCTCAGTTCCGGCGAGATCATCAACCGCTTCGAGGAAGACACGGCGGCCGTCAGCGAGCCGGTCTTTATCGCCACCTACGGCATCGGCCTCTTTGTGGCGACGGGGGTTGCGCTCTGGATCATGCTGCGCATCAACGTGCTGCTGACCTTTGTTGCCTTTGCCCCCGCGCTGCTCGCCCTGCTGATCATGAATCGCATGGGCAAGCGTATCGAAGCTGCCCACGAGTCGACGCGCAACGCGGCCGAGCAGGTGGCGGGCCTGTTGACGCAACTATTGCACGGCGTGCAGGCCTTGCAAGTGGCGGGCGCGGAGGAGGCTGCCGTGCAGCGCTTTGCCCAACTGGGCGACGCACGCCAACAAGCCAGCGTGCGCAACGAAGTCCTCAATACGCTGATCCACTCGATGAATGGAACCACCATCGGCTTGGCAACTGGGCTGCTGCTGCTCTTTGCTGCCGGGATCATGCGCAATGGCAGCTTCACGGTGGGTGATCTTGCCCTCTTTATCAGCTACAGCGGTGGCGGTACAATGAATGAATTGGTCTACTGGGTGGGCCGCTTGTTGCGCTACTACCAACGCGGTCAAGTCTCCTGGGATCGACTTTTTGCCTTACTGCCATCCTCAGATTGGTTGCGCTTGGTGGATACGCAGCCGCCGCATCTGCATGGGACGTTGCCAACCCTGCAACCGCTGGTCAAGCGTACGAGTGACCACTTGCGCGAACTACAAATCAGCAACCTGACCTATCGTCACCCCGACTCTGGCCGCGGTATCGAAGCGGTCAACCTGAGCTTACGCAAAGGGGAGTTTGTGGTGGTCACAGGGCAGATTGGTTCGGGCAAGAGCGTACTAGTGCAGACGTTGCTGGGTCTGTTGCCGAAAACCGCTGGCACGATCCGCTGGAATGGGCAGGTGGTGGATGATCCCGCCAGCTTCTTCATCCCGCCGCGCTGCGCCTACACGCCACAGATCCCGCGGCTCTTTAGCGACAGCATGGGCGAGAATATCCTCATGGGCTTGCCCGCAGAAAGCGTCGATCTGGCCGGTGCCATCCACTCGGCAGTGCTGGGCGACGACATTGCCCAACTGGAACAAGGGCTGGAAACAATGGTGGGGCCACGCGGGGTCAAACTCTCTGGTGGACAGATTCAGCGGACGGCGGCGGCGCGTATGTTCGTGCGTGGCGGACCGCAAGGCGCCGATCTGTTGATCTTTGATGATCTTTCCAGCGCGCTGGATGTCGAGACCGAGCAGCAGATGTGGGATCGCTTGTTCGCCCACGCCGAGCGACCGGCTTGTCTGGTCGTCTCGCATCGTCCGGCGGCCTTGCGGCGCGCCGATCACATTATTGTGCTGAAGGATGGTCAGATCGAAGATGAAGGTGCGTTGGATGTGTTGTTGGCACGTTGCACGGAGATGCAACAGCTATGGCAAGGCGCTATAACTGATCAAACCGAATCTAACAAGGAAGTTATCTTTGAAAAAGTTTAATGCAACCACCGTCTATCTGCTCCGCTGTGGCCTAAGCGCGCTGTGCGGCGGCATGATCTTTACGGCGCTCACCGCCTATTATGTGCGCAACGTGGGTCTTAACCCGTTACAACTCGTGCTCGTCGGCACGGCGGTGGAGACAACCTGTTTTCTGTTCGAAGTGCCCACCGGCATTGTGGCCGATCTGTATAGCCGCCGTCTATCCGTGATCATCGGCGGTTTTCTGATCGGTTTTTGTTATATGCTTACAGGTCTGGTGCCGCTCTTTCTGACGATTATCGTCGCCGAAATTATTCGCGGGATTGGCGAAACCTTTATCAGCGGTGCGGTGGATGCTTGGATTGCGGATGAAGTGGGCAGTGCCCAGGTAGGCCATACGTTTTTGCGCGGCTCGCAGGCTGGGCAGGTCGGCGGGCTGCTCGGCGTCTTGCTCAGCGTGGTGTTGGCGAGTCTGTTTGATTACAAAACGCCGATCATCCTGGGTGGCGCGCTCTGGATCGGCCTAAGTCTGGTCTTGATTTTGATCATGCCGGAAACCGCGTTCAAACCGACACCGCGCGGCGAACGAACGCACGTGCAGACGATGTTCCACACGCTGGGGCAAGGCTTACATCTGGTGTGGCGTACGCCTGTCTTGATCATTCTGTTGCTGGGCGAACTTTTTTATGGGGCATTCAGTGAAGGTTTTGACCGCCTGTGGGAGGCGCACTTCTTGACCAATCTAAACATGCCGGTGCTCAACGCGCCACTGATCGGCAAACTAGACCCGATTGCCTGGTTTGGCATCTTCAGCGTGATCTTGACGATCACAGGCTTGATCGGCGCGGAAATTTTGCGCCGCCGCGTCAATTTAAACGACCACAACACCGTGGCGCGCACGCTGGTGGTCTTCTACACGTTGGTCATGATCGGCGTGATTGGGCTGGGATTGGCGCGCAACTTTGGCTGGGCAATGGTCGCTTTGTTGCTGGCAAGCCAGTTCCGTAGGCTGGCCGGGCCAGTCTTGAACACCTGGCTCAACCAGAATATCAGCTCGAATGTGCGGGCGACCGTGCTTTCGCTAAACAGCCAGAGCAACGCCTTTGGGCAGGTGGTCGGTGGGCCAGGCGTTGGCGGGGTGGGCAAAGCGTATGGCATGCGCGCCGCCCTGATCCTCGCCGGCGCACTGCTCTCGCCTTTAATTATACTCTACGCCCGCACCATCAACCGCAATACACCCGTGATCGTCGATCCTGTGACGACGGAACAGTCTCTAGATGCATCAACAGAGTAGGGGTTTGGTATGCCAAGCCCCTACTCTGTTGATTAACAAGTGGGCAGCGGTTCACGGCCAAAAGATAACGCAGCTTTAACACAATTAGCAAACAGCCTTAATCAGATGCTTCTAGACTACTTACTTGCAAGTTTAACAAATTTAATCTAGAATTCAAGCAGCCCATTTCACCAATCTTATACCCGTCGTGCTTGAACCATTTTCAGCAAGGAGAGGCGTATGAAAGCTTTATTCAGTAAAGTTAGTCTGTTTGGCATTGTTTGTGCTCTTTTTCTAGCCGCGTGCGTCATGCCAGCCGCAAATTCTGGCCAGGCACCGGCATCGAATGCGGCGCAACCAGCCGCAGCCCCCAGTGTCATCAACGTCTATACCGATGGCGACACCAACATCAGTGATTGGTTTGCGAATATTGTTAAGCCCGCGTTTGAAAAGAAATATCCCCAATACTCGGTCAATTTTGTTACGGTACGCGGTGTTGGCGAAGGCACGAAGACGATCGCAGACCGCGCCTTGGCAGCCATGAAAACCAATTCAGATCCGCAGGCTGAAGTCCTCGACTTCGACGCCCTGGGCTACCCAGAGATGATCGATGCCGGTCTGTGGCAAAAATTAGATGAGACCAATGTGCCTAACGCCAAAGACGTGGTAAAGGCCGCGCGCACCACCGAGTTCAGCATGGCCTACCGCGGTTCACAAGTGTTGATCGCCTATGACAGCACCAAGGTGCCAGAGAACGAAGTGCCCAAAACCTTTGCCGATCTGATCAAGTGGATCAAGGCGCACCCAGGCCAGTTTGCCTATTGCCGCCCAGACAAAGGTGGCAGCGGCGGCAACTTTGTTGACCGGGCAATCTACGAAGTGACGGGCAAGGACCCGACCATTTTTAAGGCTGGCCCAGTAGACCCAGCGCTGATCAGTAAGTTTGACGATGCTTGGGCCTTACTGCGCGACATTCATCCCGCCATCTATGACAACGGCTCCTACCCAGCCGGCAACAACCCATCCTTGCAACTGCTCGCCAACGGCTCCGTGAGCATGATCTCGGCCTGGTCAGATCAATCTATGCAAGCCCTAAGCAAAGGTGTGCTGCCGGATACCATCAAGCTTTATCAGTTCACTGATCTGCCAATGCCCGGCGGCTACGCACCACTCTCGGTGCCGAAAAACGCCAAAAACATGCAGGGCGCGCTTGATTTTGTAAACTTTATGCTCTCGCAGGAGATGCAGATCTCAGTGCTCAAGGACATTGGCGGCTTCCCGGCCGTGGAATGGACCACGTTACCCAAGGACTTGCAATCACAATTCACCAGTGTGATCACCGACAAAGTACCAACCTGGCCGGGTGGCGCATGGAGCGCGGCGCGTGACAAGGGCTGGTATGAGAATGTCGCGACGAATATGAAGCAAGGAGAGTAAGATCGTAGGGGCACGGCATGCCGTGCCCCTACGGCTCATCATCCACCCTCTATCCTATGACAACTCAATCAATTTCCCGCACAGCTTCACGCCTACGCCAGACCTACAGCGCATTGCTTGGCTATTTAATGGTCCTGCCGCCGTTGCTGGTCATGGTCTTTCTGATCTTTTTGCCAGCGTTGCAAGCCGTGGTGCGCACCCTCTTTGTCAAAGCGCAGGGTGCCACGGTACCGACTTTGTCACTAGTGAACTATACCGCCTTTTTCGGCAACTCGATTGCCCGATCTAATTTGTGGTTCACCATCTGGATAACGCTTGTGACGGTCGCCGTGCTCTTTGTCATTTGCTTTCCGCTGGCGATCTATCTGCGCTTTTCGAGTAGCTGGATTGCCAACGCAGTCCAAATGTTGTCGCTCTTTCCACTCTTTGTGCCTGGCATCATTCTAGCCTTCGCCTTAATTCGCTTTATCGGGCCACATGGCACGGTCGACACGATTTTACAGTTAATCGGGATTAACCGCTTCTCAACACCCTATCTCAAACCAGCCGGCATTATCATCGGTCTGGTATGGGAGGGGATCCCATTTACCGTGCTCGTGCTGACGGCTGGGTTGCGCCAAGTCGATAACGCTTTGATCGAGAGTGCGCGTGATGTCGGCGCCAGCCAATGGCGCGTCTTCCGCAGCATTTTGTTGCCGCTGGTGCAGCGGCCAGCAATGATTGTCTTCTGCTTGAACATCATCGGCACCTTTGGCGCTTTCACACTGCCCTATTTGTTAGGCCCAGCCGCGCCGCAAATGATGGGTGTCTATATGCAACAGACCTATGGCGGCTATCAGGATCGCACAGGCGCCGAGACGCAGGCGGTCATTACATTTTTGTTCAGCGCGATTGTTGGTATTTTATATGTGCGCACAGTGACCAAGCAACGCGCTGAACGGCGGTAGGACAGCCAGCTAGTGGGTCAGTAAAACGTCACCAACTCACTGACTGCTGTCTCCTGTCCTACTGATTTCTGCCCTACTGGCCACTCACCACTCATGAGAAATATTGAATGACGATGAACACACAAAACCGCATAATGCGCCGACTCTTTGGGCCGGCGGTGCAACGCGAGGCGTTTGGTCTGATCGCTTTGATCTTGTTGGCCATCGTGATTATTGGACCAATTAGTACGGTCTTTTTGTGGGCCTTTGCCGAGAAATGGCGCTACCCTTCCTTGCTGCCCACGCAATGGGGCCTCTCTTATTGGGCCGAGACCCTAGGTCGCGCCGACATTGCCGCCGCGCTGCCGCTGAGTATTACCTTATCCGTGATTGTCACCGCCCTGTCGGCGCTGATTTGTCTGCCGGCGGCCTATGCGTTTGCGCGGATTAAGTTCCCATTGAGCCAACCGCTGTTGCTATCGTTTCTTGCCACCAATGCCTTTCCACGCTTTGGGCTGTATGTCAGCATCGCGATTGTTTTCTTCCAGTTGGGGCTCGTAGGCACCGTGCCTGGTGTGATCTTGATCCAGATCGTCAACACGTTGCTGCTGATGATCTGGATTCCGACGTCCGCCTTTCAAGGGGTTGATCGGGCTCTAGAAGAAGCGGCCCTTGATGTCGGCGCGTCGCGTTTGCGCGTCTTTGTCCAGATCACCTTGCCCCTGGTGCTGCCAGCCTTGAGCGCCGCCATTCTACTCACCTTTGTCAGCACCTTTTACGAGGCGCAGGGGGCGCTGCTGATCGGCTTGCCCAATGTGCGGACCATGCCCATCTTGATGTATACCTATATTAATAACCAGGTCATCGTCCAATATGGCGCCGTGATTTCACTGGTGCTCTGGTTACCGTCATTGGTACTGCTCTCCTTTGCCCAGCGTTTCCTACGTGGCAGCGCGCTGGCCGCCGGGTTTGGCGTTTAAGCAATGGTTAATGCTGAATGGTTAGTGGTTAATTTTTAACCATTCAGATCGCACACCCAGGCATTAACCATGAACCGTTATATCATTAACCATTAGAAAAAGCTGATAACCTATGGCCACACTAGATCTGATCAACCTACGTAAAGAATTTGGCAGTGTCGTCGCCGTCAATAACATCAACCTGAATGTGGGCGATGGTGAATTTTTGTGCTTCCTTGGTCCATCAGGTTGCGGCAAATCGACCGCGCTGCGCATGGTCGGTGGCTTTGAAGAGCCAACTGGCGGTGACGTACTGATCGATGGTGCCTCGGTCATCCAAATGCCGCCGAACCGCCGGCCCACCGCGATGGTCTTCCAGAAATTTACCCTATGGCCGCATATGAAGGTGTACGACAACATCGCCTTTGGCCTCCGTTTACGCCGCATGCCCAACGGCGAAATCGACAAAAAGGTCAACGGCGCGCTCGAGATGGTCGGTCTGAAAGCGTATGGCAATCGCTTCCCAGCCCAACTTTCCGGCGGCGAACAACAACGCGTCGCCCTAGCGCGCGCGATTGTACTGGAGCCGAAAATCCTGCTGCTTGATGAGCCATTCAGCAATCTCGATGCCCTCTTGCGCGTGCGTCTGCGCGAAGAGTTGCGCATGATCCAACGAAATATTCATATTACCGCCATCTTCGTCACGCACGATCAGGAAGAAGCACTGAGTCTGGCCGACCGCATCGCCGTCATGAACAAGGGCCAGATCGAACAACTGGACAAACCAGGGCAGATTTACTCTTGTCCGCGCACCCTATTTGTGGCCGATTTTATTGGGGCGATGAATATTCTACCCGCCACGCGCGATGGTGACCAAGTGCAGATCGGCGAGCGCGGTCTGCCTGCGCCGGACGGTCTATCCAGTGGTTCCTTAACGGTGGCAATCCGGCCCGAAGATATTGCGATTGTCCCAGCCACCACGCTTAATAATGGAACCTGGTCGGGGCAGATTACGCAGTTAAGCGATTTAGGCCACTATCGTAAAGCGTTTGTCGATGTGGCCGGGATTGGCGCCCTCAAACTCTATCTGCCCAAATCCGCCACCGTCGATGAAGGGGAGGCAGTCACCCTTTACCCCACCCGCTATCTGGTCTATCCCCAAGATAAGCCGCCCATCGAAGTGAAACGGACGCTCTAGAGAAGGGCAAACCAGCCGCAGCAGACGTCAATCGCACAGATTCCTGCGCTTTTCTTAGCGTTCTTCGCGCCTTTGCGTGCGTTATTTTTAGAATAGGAAAACCTATGATCCAAATTGGCGCCTCGGTTTCACCCGCGCTCTTAACCTTGCTCGACCAGCAAGCCGTCGACATTGATACGATCACCGTTTATGGCAGCCAGAGCATGCACCTGCTCGAACGCGCCCTCGCCCATCGCCCGGTGCTGCTCCACGACGTCGCCAACACCTTCTGGCTAAATTACGAAAATCCGTTTGCCGACATCGCGACCGTGACCAAAGCGCGCGCCATGCTCGATGCGGCAAAATCGCCGTGGTTCTCGACCGGGATTGGCGCCAGCGCCGAACCACAAGGTCATACCTCGCCTTATTGGCGCGGTGCAGACGCCAGCCAGTTGCAGCCTAGCGAACGGGTGATTGAGAATATTACCACGCACGGTTTACAGCTACAGGCTTGGGCCGGTGTGCCGCTGCTGCTGGAAAATTATAACTACCACCCCACCAACGCCTATGAATATGTCTGCGAACCTGCCTTGTTCAGCCAATTGGTGGCAGCCATTGACTGCGAAATGCTGCTTGATCTGCCGCATGCCCGCATCAGCGCCTACAACATGCACTGGGGCGACGATCCACGCACCTATCTCGCCGCCCTGCCCCTGGACAAGGTGCGCGAGATCCATTTCAACCGCCCCCACTTTGATGGCAAGCAGATGTTGGACTTTCATCAGTCGATTCAGGCGGATGATCTGGATTTGTTGGCCTGGGTGATTGAGCGCTGCCCCAACTTGCAGGTTATCACGCTCGAGTCGGATACGCCCAGCGAGGCGGCGTTGCTGGAGGAGATTAGGTTGTTGCGGAGTATTTTATGAAATCTGATTAGCGGCATCATTAGCGTGCAAGAATCGCGGCAATCGAGAAATTCATACCGACAAAACACAACAAATGACGGTGGTTTGTTAGTGCTCTATCATGTACATAGCGCATTTGCCAGCTAATTGTTCCCCGCACAAGTTTTATGATAATATGGCGAATCATTGAGCCTTTTTCGCGACCATGCTGCAGAAACTATGCCAACAACATTATTTTATGGACCGTACCGTTGCTCTTTTTTTTCGATTGATTGTAAAGAACCACGGCCTACGCATGTGTGGCGAGACAATAAAGAGGCTAATTCTACCCAGAAAAACCCGGTTTCTTCGCCTCGCCTGAATCGTTACCTTTTTTAGCATATCGCTGTTAAAGCGCTATCACGGGATTGCGCCAATAAGTCATGACCGACAAATCTGCTCAATCCCGTCTGCGACATCTCGTCAACTGAGCATAACAATCCCATGTAAAGAAATTATGAAGAACTTTTAGGGAAAATGTGTACATCAGAGCGTTTGTTA
>JBBQBY010000133.1:0-15143 GCA_038318235.1 Caldilineales bacterium | reverse complement strand
CGTTAAGTGGGATCATCCGGCGCTCGAAGCGCGCTATCGTGGCGTGGTGACGAACACAAATTCACTGACATTTACGGTCGACCATGTTGATAATTGGTTTGATGCCTGGGGTACGACCGGGCGACCAGCCTATTGCTCGAACGACCCGCAAGTGCCGTGTGATGATGGTGGCCACGGCACCCATACGGTGGGCACCATGTTAGGTGACGCCACCGCCCAGGGTGATACGGTATTGGGTATGGCGCCGGATGCCAAATGGATCGCTTGTCGTAACATGAACAATGGCGTCGGCACCCCAGCCAGTTACACAACCTGTTTCCAATTTCTGTTAGCGCCTTATCCACAGGGTGGCGATCCCTTGACGGATGGACATCCCGAATTGGCCCCCAACATCATTAATAACTCATGGGGTTGTCCACCTTCCGAAGGGTGCGACGCCGATAGCCTGCGCCAGGTTGTGGAAACCGTGCGTGCGGCGGGTATATTGGTTGTTGCTTCGGCTGGCAATGCCGGCCCCAGTTGTAGCACGGTGCAAGATCCGATTGGCATCTATGATGCTGTTTTTAGTGTCGGGGCCCATGATAGCACTGGCAAGATTGCCAGCTTTAGCAGCCGCGGTCCCGTGACGATTGATGGCAGCGGGCGACCTAAGCCTGATATTAGTGCGCCGGGGGTTGCCGTGCGCTCTACATGGCTGGCCAATGGGTATAATGTTATTTCTGGCACGAGCATGGCCGGCCCGCATGTGGCTGGTGCGGCGGCCCTGTTGTGGTCGGCAACGCCCGCTTTGATCGGCCAGATCGATCTGACTGAACAGATCCTGATCAAGAGCGCAACGGCCGTACCGTTTAATCAATGTGATGGCGTCACGCCGATAACACCAAATGGCACGTATGGCTATGGCCGTTTGAATGTGTTGGCCGCCGTGCAAATGGCGCAACAGCCGGCGATTTTGAGTGGGCATATCTTTGATCCGCAAGCGGCCGCGCTCGCCAATGTCGGGGTGACGGTGATTGACCAGCTGACGCATTATCAATATCAAACAACCTCTGGTCCTGATGGCGCGTTTCAGTTGCCTTTATATAGTGGCAGTTACACTGCCACCGTTCAGCTGACAGACGCCAATTTTGAGCCGCAGGCCGTGGTCATTGCGGCGGGCGAGAACCAGCAGGTGGAGTTGCACGAGTTGATGCCGACTGACTCGGATCCAGGGGAAGAGCCAAACGCAATACCTGGAGCTTTGTTCTTACCCTGGATTGTGCATAACTAAAGTGAAGTCAGTTTGAAAACGCGCATTCCGAATCTTCCTGGAAGCGGATAGACACATTACGGTAAGTGCAGCCATCGGTGTCCGCTTCCAGGAAGATGGGCCACCGAAAATTACTGATCTCTAGCTGATTTCACTTTAACTGATGGTACGCGGTGCTAAGGCAGGATGAGTGAGTCGTATGTTCAGTTTGCTTGTCTGATCAGGTGGCGCAACTCACCCTGCCTACGCTACTGGATTGCTGTATAACTTGTCAATAGGTTTTATGGTTCAACCGGATCGCAAGGGGGAAATCGCTCAAATCTTCCAGGAAGCGGCGCAACGGTCTTTCGTCTGTCCCTGATCGGCGCCGCCGCTTCCTGGAAGATGGTCATCCCTTGCGATCCGGTTGAACCCTTTTTATTGTGTTGTAGCCTTGCCTATAGCTGAAATTTTGAGGAACTGGTGAACGAACCAACCGTTTTGGTGCCGGGATTTGGGGATGATACTCGGGTTTTGCGCAATCTGACGGCATTTTTGGCCAAAGAGCAGCTAAACCCTTACCCGATGTCGCCCCAGCCGAGCAATGGCGTCGTCGGTATTGATGTATTAGCCGCGCAACTGGCAACGCAGATTGAAGCTGCCTTTGCGCCGGAGCAACCGATTAATCTGGTTGGATTTAGCATGGGGGGACTGATTTGTCGGACTTACGTGCAAAAATTAGGCGGTGCTAGACGAACACAACGCTTGATTACGGTGGCGACACCCCATCAGGGCACATGGACGGCCTATGGCTACAATCGGCCTGCCTGTCTGCAAATGCGTCCTGGTAGCGAGTTTTTGACCGATTTGAATCAGGATACGTCGGCGTTAGAGCAGATTAAATTTGTCTCAATCTGGACGCCCCTTGATTTGACGATTGTGCCGGCCCATAGCTCACGTTTGTTGGTGGGTGAGACACTTTCGATTGTCTCGCCTTTGCACAGCCTGTTGCTCGCCGATCCACGCATTTTGCGTGTGATCGCGAATATTGTACGTCAGCCTATTAGTGAACCAGGTTGACGAGTATGTGGCTCGGTTAAGCGCAAAAGAGTTAGCGGAGAGACTGGCTGCTACATTTATTCGGCGATGTTGGCCGCGACGTCTGCTTGGTGCAGCGAAGCACCGCAGGTGGCACAGAAATTAGCGGTGGCTGTTGTGGGCGCACCGCATTGGGGGCAAAAGCGTTGCTGCCGGATTGGCTCACTAGGCTTCGCACTTTCAGGTTGCCGATCCTTTGCTGGACGACCAATCGTCTGCCGCTGCTGGCGGATGGCTGCTTCTAGTTCTGTCTCTAGGGCAACACTATCCGGCGCTACTTTTTCAAGCTGGCGTAGAAGACTGATCGCCTGCTGGCGCAGACGTTGATCCAAACGTTGGTAATCCTCTAAACTCAATTTCCCGGTTTGGTAATCAAATTCTAACTCTTTGATCGAAAGCAACACCGAATCTTTGCGCTGCATCAGTTCCGTCAAAGGGCTATCGTCATCTAGGCGCAGCGCCGTGCTCGGTTGCCACAATGGCCAAGCGACAAAGCCAATCGCTATGATCGCCAATAATAGAGCAATTGCAATTGTTAACCAGAGCACAGAATCGCCTCGATCTAGTAAATCTAGTAATTAGTAAGCAGTAAGTAATTAGCGTCTATCACGCGTGCTGGCGGGCTGAAAACCGGGTTCTACCCTTCCGGGAAGCGGTCAAACCTAGTCTCGCTAACCCTATAGATCTGACCGCTTCCCGGAAGGTGGTTCTACGTTATGCCGGAATATCCGCCAGTGCACCGGCGGGCATGCGCTCCTCTTTGCGCGCAGGATTGGGCCAGATACAGATCAACGTACCCAGCACCAATACAATGCCCCCAATCCACAACCAGATGGTCAGCGGATTCACAAAAATCGTAAAGGTGGCCGAGGAGCCATCATCTTGCCAGCCGTTCAAGACCACATAAATATCGTCGCTGGCACTCATGCGCAGCCCCACTTCGCTGGTTGGCTGATCTGGCGTTTTATCGTAAATATTGCGGCCTGGGCTCAGGGTGCCAAGCGCCTGACCTTTGGGGCCGACCAACGCCAAATGCGCCGAGAATTCGGTGCGGTTCGATGTGTGTTCACTTTCCAGCGCTATAAATGTCAACGTATAGCCGGCCAATGAGACACTTTGATTCTTGTTCAGGTTTATATTGGTCGTTGATTGATAAAAGGTGTTGCCAATCACAGCGATGCCAATCATGACAATCGCCAGATGCACAATGTAACCACCATAGCGTTGTCCATTGCGACGCAACAGACTAAAGAGCGCTATCACCGGGTTTTCGTTCGTCGTGGCCCGCCGGGCGATGACGCCACGCACAAATTCTTGAACGATCGTGGCCGCCACCAACACGCAGACCGATAAGCCCATCGTTGGATAGAGCCGCGGGCTGAAATAGGCGAAAACAGCGGCAAAGACCACGGCGCTGAGCACGGGCCAGGTAAATTGTTTCCGCATGACCTCGACACTGGTGCGCCGCCAACCGAGCAAGGGACCAATGCCCATCATCAGTAGCAACATTAAAAAGAGTGGGCCATTGACCTTATTAAACCAAGGCGCATTGACGCTGATCCGGCGCCCGGTAAGAATTTCACTAAACATGGGGAAAAAGGTGCCCCAGAGTGTGCTAAAAGCCAAGCCCGTGAAGAGCCAATTGTTGATCAGAAAGGCACTCTCACGGCTGGAGACCGAATCAATTTCATTTTCGTTGCGCAAGAGGGGCAGCCGGTTATTGAGTAGCCAGGCGAAGATCCCAATACTGGCAATCAAGAAGATTAAAAAGTAGATGCCAACATTGCTGCGGGCAAAGCTATGCACGCTCTCAATAATGCCGCTGCGCGTGGTAAAAGTGCCCAGGATCACCAGGAAATAAGTGCAGGCGATCAGGACGACATTCCAGACTTTGAGGATGCCGCGCCGCTCCTGAATGATAATGCTGTGCAAAAACGCAGTGGCCGTCAACCAAGGCAGAAAACTCGCATTTTCCACCGGGTCCCACGCCCAATAGCCGCCCCAGCCCAGCTCCATGTAGGCCCACTGACTGCCCATGAGAATGCCCGCGGCAAGAAACATCCACGGGATCAACGTCCAGCGACGCACTGTGCGCACCCACTGATTGCCCAGATTTTTGCTAAACAATGCGCCCATCGCAAAGGCAAAAGGCACGGTTAAACCCACATAGCCGGTATATAACATCACCGGGTGGATCACCATCCAGTAATTTTGCAAAAGTGGATTTAAACCCTGACCATCAGGGGGTAGAAAACCGGATTGTTTAAAGGGATTTTCGGCGAAAACCAACAGGGTCAAGAAAAAGCCGCTGGTGGTGAGGAGTACGGCGTTGACAAAAGGCATCTGGCCCAACTGCTTGCGCCGAAACATGGTGGCGACAATCACACTATAAACGCTCAGAATTAGCGTCCAAAAGAGCAGGCTGCCTGCCTGACCACCCCAGAGCGCCGAAAATTTATAAAAGGTCGGCAAGGCTTTTTCCGAGTGATTCCAGACATAATTCACCTGGAATTTATCAGTTAACAGACCATACCAAAGGATCATTGCCGCCAGTAAAACCAACGCTGCCACCGCATAGATGGCATGAAAACTGCTGGCCACCAAGCTGGGGTTGCGTTGTCTTCCCCCCCAAAAGCCGGCGATGACGCCAAACACGGCGAGTAGTAGCGCAGTGACAAGAATGAGATAGCCAACGTCAAAAATCATAGGACACTCCTTGACAGTGTTCCGGTGATTTTCTAATTGCCGGAACATCTGGTCTCAAATTTTGGTTGTGAGCGAATGATCACCAGCCGTCCAGCGCGTTATACTCACTGTTAGACTTTACCCTACTGGGCGGTTGACGACCACTAACCGAAGATAGGCTTTGGCACTAAATAAAGTGATCTATAGTGAAATCAGTTAGAGCCCAGTAGTTTTCGTCGAGCCAACTTCCTGGAAGCGGACACTGGTGGCTGCGTTTACGTGAAAGGCGCTGTCCGCTTCCAGGAAGTTTCCGAACACCCGTTTTCAAACAGATCTCACTTTAGGACTAAGCTGAGCCGGTTATTTCGGTCGAATGGTGTCGATATAGCTCGTTAGTTCGGCTTCACTCGTTAGTTGCTTGAGCAGATAACCCTTGACTGTACCGTCTGGGCCGATAAAGAAGGTTTCCGGTACACCCGTAATACCGTATTGGCGTGCGGCTGTGCTTTGAATATCGGGGCCACTGGCATAGGTGATGCCAAATTCAGTTAAATAGGCTTGCGCGGCGTGTTCCTGATCTAGATAATCCATGCCAAGGAAAACGATGTTATTGCCTTTTTCGCGCTGCCAGGCTTGTTCCAATAGTTTTGCCTCGTCGCGGCATGGGTCGCACCAACTGGCCCAAAAATTGAGCACTACGCCTTTGCCTTTGAGATCGGCCAGGCGAATAGTTTTTCCATCGAAGGTCGTAAAGGTAAAATCAGGGGCTATCCCACTGGCGCGCCAATCCGATTTGTTGGTGCGTTCCAGCCCAACCACAAGAAAGCCAATAAAGACCACGAGCAGGCCAATGATCACCAGGCGCCAGATTGTAACGCGCCGATTAGTAGGCGCTACGGTTTGCGCATCCTCTGGGCCAACGGTTGGCATATCACTGGTCAACAAATTGTCAGTCATAGCGTTTCAACTCCTCTTCAAGCCGACGAACGTATGGCTCATCTTGGTTGTTCACGATTGTCGGCCCAGGCGCGGGCATTGGGGCGGCGGCAGGTTTTACAAACAGCAGCTTACGACCACGCATCACCAAAAACAGCGCACCAACCAATAGTACAACAAACGGTAAAACCCAAGCTATCCAGTTAAAACCTGAGCGCGGCGGCTCACCCAACACCTGGGGTCCATATTGCGCCACGAAATATGTTTTGATTGACTCGAGATCGTCACCCGCCGCTAACTTCAACCCGATCTCCTGGCGCATTTGGTCACAAGCTTTCAATTCGCAAGCGTCAAGCCGTACGCCCGAGCAAAGGGGACACCAGAGCTCACGCGCAATCACGTTGATTTGGTCTTCGGTGACGGGCGTTTGCTGTACGGGCGTCTGTTGTGTGGCTTGGGCATGGACAAACTGTACCTGCATCGGCCATAGGAACATGGTCACTAGTAAGCAAAGAAACAGCCAACATCTTGTTTTGAGTTGCATAGGTTGATTTTTCACAGGTATAAACCAGATTCTACCAAGTTTGTAATTCTGGCAGGAGCGAGCATAATTGCAGACAGCATAGCACATCGCCGCAGCTGAAACCGTGATCTGGCATGCCGTAAGTTGCCGTCGATCATTGCCCAATGACGCCTTATCGAGGAATATTCCCTTCCATCGCAATATGGAAAACTTCGGTGGGAATATTGGCGCCTTTGAGGGTTTTACTGCCCAAGCTAACAAAGCGTGAGGCATCCAGCTTGATATCATCTAAATCTAGCAGCGCACGGGTGGTGGCGCTGAGCAAAATTTGACCAGGGCTGCTCGTCTCTTCCAACCGCTTCGCCAAATTCACCGAATCACCAATTGCTGTGTAGTTCATGAGTTGTGGCGTGCCAATATTGCCGACAAGCGCTTCGCCGGTATGAATGCCAATGCGGATGTTTAACATTGGGGTATGGGTTAGATTCCATTCGAGAACACGTTCGTACATACAGATCGCACTACGCACGGCCATCGTTGCATGATTCAATTGGCGTCCCGGCACATTAAACAGCGACATAAAGCCATCGCCCATAATTTTATCCAGATAACCGCCATGTTCAAAAACCGCAGTGGTCAGCAGCGCGAAATATTCGTTCAAGATCCGCAATACTTCATCCGGCGATAGGTGATGGGCAAAGGAAGAAAAGTTACAGAGATCGACAAAGAGAATCGTCACATTTTGACGTTCACCGCCCAGGCTGGGTAAAGTCGGGCTAGCCATCAATGTTTCAATCAGCGGCGCGGCCATATAATGGCGCAATTTTTCGTTGGCCGCAACCAATTGATCTTGGAGCATGGCATTGTGCCGGCGCAACTGAGTTTTGTCAGCCACTTGGCGAATGTGCATGCGAATCGTCTTAAGCGTAAACGGTTTGCTGATATAATCATCGGCACCGCCTAGCATCGACTTGACCGCGAGTTGCTCAGAAGTAAGCGCGCTAATCATAATGACCCCGGCCATCCGATCGCGCCGCCGAATTTCTTGGAGTACACCCAATCCATCTAATTTGGGGATGACCACATCGAGCAATACCAGATCAGGCCGAGCAGCCTCAAATACTTCGATGGCTTGCAGCCCATCGGCCGCTTCGTAGACCGTATGCCCATCGGCTTGGAGAATTTTTCGTACCAGTTGAACCGTGTTTGGTTCATCATCGACGAGCAAAATTTTTAACGGTGTAGTTAAGGTAGAATGTAAAGGATCCATTGCCTCTAGACTAAACAACACTAGCAAATATAAACGTAAATTAGCCGTCGCTCGCTCACCTGAGCTTACATAATAATGTAAATCGTAAGGTGAAAGTTAAATAAAATTAGAATTGCATTATTTTGTCAGCGAAATCGTAAATATTTGATCCATTTTGGATTATAATAGTGGATTATACTATAAAATAATAAATTTAACTCATCTGCAAGTAAGCTAAGATCGATCTTCTGACCTGCGAACTTATTAGGGGACAAGAACTATGAGTAATCGCTCTGTCATCACACTGTTTCAACAAATGTCAGAACAGCTAGAGTCAATTATTGCCATGTTAGGCTCTGTACGCTTATCGCTTCGCCATTATAGAACAAATGACGGTTCTGATGAAAACGGCCCAGACGCAGCCATCCGTGAAATTGAGCAAATTACGCAGGAATTTGCTCATACGAATGCCGATTTGAACGATTCGCTGCGTAAATTGCGCCAACGCATCGATCAGCTGAATTTGCTTTATGATATTACCAACCAGCTGAACGATCAGATTTCGTTGAATCAGGTGATTGAGTTAACGATGGATGCTATGTGGCAAAAGGCGCCGCTGAATTTTGTCGTTGTTATTCTGGGTGATACAGAATTAGGCCCCTACCATTATCAAAATATGCGCGGTATCTCTGATGCCTGGCGTTTTTTGGGACGTGAGTGCCCTTTTCCACTATGGGGGGTGCTTGCTCGTGGGTTGATCCCACATTTGGATCCTGAGAAGCCAGATTATCTGATTGTTGACGATATGCACAGCGAACAGCGACCGTTGCCCGAAGAATTTCCTTGGATGAAGCGCGAAGGTTCTTTGATGATCTTGCCGCTGCGCATCCAAAAAACGGTCAGTGGTGCCTTATTGTTGGGGCGCAATGAAGTCGAAGGCTTTAGCAATCCTGAATTGTGTGAAGATTATACGGAGATTGCTAAAAGCGCCGCCCGCGCCCTCCAACTGGCGCAAGTGCATCAAGAGTTACAAGAGCGGATCAGCCAGTTGGTTGGCTTACAACTCTTTACGCGCTCGATGACCAACGCCAAAAGTTTTGATGAAGTAATTGAATTGTTGACGCAAGGTGTGATTGAAATGGCTGGCAAGGCGACCATCCATATTATGTTTGACCCGCGTTTTATGCACGACCGGCGGCAAACCGGGCAGGCAACGCAACGAATAACAGACTTCTCCAACGATCCCAAGACATTTCAGATTTATGTGACCCCGCCGTATGAAAATCAGAAATTTGTCGAACTTTCGGCCTATATCTATCGGCTTGTCGAATGGACAATGCAAGCCGGGCAGCCGGTCTTTTATGATCCACAAGGGGTTGGTGAAAGTCTTGAGCAATTCTACTATAATGAATCGGGGCGAGCGCTGTTAGTCCCCATTGTCAACAATGATCGCACGATTGGCGTGATTCATGTGGTGGCCCCCGACCGTCCGCAACCGTTTGATGAAAGCGACATGGTCATGCTCCGCACAATTGCCAATACCACCGTCATGATTTTAAATAATCTGTATGTTTGATCGGTAGACGGGAACAGGTAGCAGAGTGACCCTGCTACCTGCTACCTGCTATTCGTTAACCACGACAAGTGTACCTGCATCGTCGGTTGTCGTTTTTTGCCACACGCTTTTGCCATCCCAAACTGGATCTGCCCAATCAAAGAGCCACTTTGCATCGGCGTTGGTCATATTAAGACAGCCGTGGCTCATCGGATGACCAAAATTGTTGTGCCAATAGGTGCCGTGAAAGCTATAATCTTGATAGAAATATTGCACCCATTTGACACCGGGCAAATTGTAATACATGTTGCCTTCCCCACCAACCATGGTCTGTGATAGCACTTTGGTGCGAATGTGGAAGGTGCCCGTCACGGTTGGCGTATTGGGCAGACCAGAAGAGACGCGAAAGGCGCGAATCAGTTTTTTGCCTTCATAGGCGACAACAATTTGTTCACTGAGATCGACGCGAATCCATTTCCCCGTGGTCTTAGGAAACGTAATTTGGGTCAAGTTATCCAATGATTGCGGAATAAAGGCGGTTGTGCGCCGGTCGATGTCGTTGGGAAACGAATTTTTGATGAAGGGGCCGACGAGTGGTGCAATAAAAGGCAAGGGTGGTTTGGGGTTTAGACGCGTGGCTGTCGTTTGTCCGGCGTCGGCTTTATCAGCTGTGGTGGTGGCAGATTCGGTAACGATTGGTTGTTTGGTGCTGGCTTCCTGTGCTAATACCGGCTGCAGGTTAATGGCCGCAAAGCCTAGCATACAAATGATGCTCAACATCGCTTGCTTGCCTAATCGGCCAAATCGGTGCATAGAAGAAAGCGGTGGATTTAGCCATCTAGATAAATTCATGAATGACGACTCCTTATCGATTTAATCGTTCATAGCTTGAGTGTCGATCCGAAACACCTGTGCTACTTGATAAAAAAATTCTTCGGATCAGTTTTTAACGGTTCAATAAAAATATTACGCCATTGTAAACGAAACATAACCATGTGAGCAAGCATTCTCTGTGACTATAGCTGTGTAATGGCATGCCGTTACTAACAGTTGCAAATCAAGCATTTGAGCTAGGAATTCCAAAGGTGTTTATCATGTCCTATCTACTTGGCATTGACGTTTCGACCACGGCCACCAAAGCCTTGTTAATTGATGAGGCTGGCAAGGTCGTGGCAGTGGCGGCGACCGAATATAACTTTGCAACACACTACAACGCCGTCTATACGCAGTACCAGCAACTCTGTCCCGCATTAAAGTCAAGCTTTGCCAATCTAGGAAAGATTTAACATCGTGACTGGTCACAATGGCCGTATTTGCGTGATTCGTAGTGACGACTTTAGTCGTGTTTGGTCGCACAACGAACGACTAAAGTCGTCACTACGAATCCTTCATCACTTCATGCTTGCCAACGATACGAGTAAGCTTGGTTGATTCTATGATTTTCGCGTTAATCAGCCGCCCACCATTGGGCAACCGCCGCCGCGGCCAGACATTCCGTGGCATCCAGAACCGTAACGTTGCCGCGTTCCGTTGTAACGGTGGCCGTGATGTCGGTGCAGGCAATCAAGACGGTATCGATCCCCGTCGCTTCGCAGGCCTGGATTAAATCACGCCACAGGATCCGGGCCGTCGTTATATCCTGATCCATTTTGATGGTGCGAATCAACGTATCGCCGCGTTGTTGCCACGCTTCATCGGCGATTAAATCTAAAGATGCAGATTGGATCGCCTGCTGATATAAACCCCCTGCTTGTGTGGCGCGCGTGGCAATCAGGGCCATGCGCCGTGCCGACGCTGGCACATGTTGCACGGTCAGATCGATCATATTCAACAAGGGAATCTGCAGACTGTGTGCCAGTTGCGCGTAGTACATATGCGCCGTATTACATGGCATAGCAATAAAAGCGACCCCCGTGCTGGCTAGATGTTGAAGCCCAGCACAGATTGTAGTCTCTAGTGCTTGATGGTCAATGGGTCGGTCCAAATAGAAGGGCGCCGGCAGCGAATAGATCATCAACGGCGGAAAGTCGATGTCATGCTGCGCACCGTATTGCCGTTGACATTCGGTGATGACGAGATCCACAAACGGTGCCGTTGAACGCGGCCCCATGCCGGCGAGAATGCCAATTGTTTTTGGTTGCATCAGCAGCTCCTTAGTTCAAATCTGGTTCAAAACGTTTGCTCGAATAATTACGCCCACTCGCAGGAGTGGGCGTAATTTACATGATTGATAATTTTCGATAATGGCGGCCCATGGATTATCACCGCAGAATTCGGCCCAGCGCTTAAAAGTGAACGTAGACCTCAGTGCCAATCGACGCCCAGTTGTACAGAATCCCAGCTTCACCAGGGCGCATGTTCACACAGCCATGACTCATCGGGTGGCCAAAATTATTATGCCAATAAGCGCCGTGAATCCCATAATTGCTGAAGAAGTACATTACCCAAGGTACATTGGGCAAATCATAGCCGGGACCAATCATACGCTGGCTGGCATATTTGGTATAAATCTTAAAGCGACCCGTGACCGTAGGCGTGGCTGACATCCCAGAGCTAATTTTAGTGTCCATAACCGCCACATCACCTTGCCAAGCCGTGAGGGTTTGGCTGGTCAAGTTGACTTCGATCCAACGTGCCCCATCAGCCGGGGCGATTACCTCTTCGGCGGTCGCGTTATCGTCCACCAAGCTGCCATTTGCCGTATTAGCGCCACCGACGCGCAGGCTTTGTCCAACCCACACAAAGTTGGCATTGGGCAGACCATTCGCCACCAGCAAGGCTTCTGGCGTAGTATTGTTGGCTTGGGCGATGCTGGAAAGCGTATCACCGACTTTAACCACATAGATCGTTTCCGCAATGGCCGGTGTGGCTGTATTGTCCACAGAAACGGCCGCCACGCGTGCGCTCACCCGTAATTGTTGGCCCACCCAGACAAAATTTTCATTGCCCAGCCCATTAAGCCGCATCAAATCGGCTTGCGTTATGCCATGATCGCTGGCAATTTGCGATAGCGTGTCGCCGCGACCCACGGTATAATAACCATCCGCGGTTGAGGCTTCGCTCGCCGTACTGGCCGTCGCGCTGTTTCCACCGTCTGGGATCACCAATTGCTGGCCAGAATAAATAAAGTTAGGATTGCTGAGATCATTGGTGTTGATCAGCGTCTGCACGGTTACGCCATAGCGGTTCGCAATGCTTGCCAGACTTTCGCCGCCGGTGACAACATGAACATTCTCTTTGGCATAAGCCGCTGGGGATAGGACGAGGGCTGCACCTATCACAAAGAGCGCCATGACCAACCGTAGACCGTTAGTTCGTAAGCCACGTTGGCGTAAAGAAAGAATTCCTGGCATAATAGACTCCTTCACCAAGAAAAAATCAAAATAAAATTAAGTTGATAATTTGTTGTCTCTAATAAGTTCAATCTGTTTGTTAATCTATTGGTATAGTTTGCGCTGTTGGTTACCGGAACAGAGGAAGAGTGAGCTAGATTTCATCGTCTTAACGATGAATGATTGAAGGGTTGAAATTGCTGGCTCTCCCTTAAAGGGGAGAGCCAGTGAACAAGAGTGGGTCGGGTGGGATTCGAACCCACACGGGGGGATACCCCGGCGGATTTTAAGTCCGCTGCGTCTGCCATTCCGCCACCAACCCCTAGGCTATAATTCTATTCTGTTCTGCTGTTATTGTCAATGTTTATTTTATGCAATGAGTGAATTGTTATGCACTTCGATGCTTTGACCCTTGCTTGTGTTACTGATGAATTGAAACGTACCCTAGTGGGTGGACGCGCCCAACAAATTTTACGGCTAGATGAGACCAGTATTGGGCTGGAAATCTACGCCCAGCATCAACGTCACTATCTGTTATTGGCCGTTGATGCCCAGAAAAGTCGCGTTCATCTTGTCACCCAAAAATTACGCCGGGGCGCCGAGCAGCCATCTCCCTTGTTGATGCTGTTGCGCAAGTATGTGCGTGACAGCCTATTGGAAAATGTGCGGCAACCTGAGCCCACCGAGCGTGTGCTACATTTCCACTTTGTCCACAATGAGCACGGCCCCACGACATTGGTCGCCGAAATGCTGGGCCAACGTAGCAATCTACTTTTGTTGAATGCTGAGCACAAAATTTTAGACTGTCTACGGCGCGTTTGGCCTGGTGAAAAGGGAGAACGCTCTTTGCTACCGGGACAGTTGTATCATCCACCACTCCCGCAGGCTAAGCTCGCGCCAATCGACGATGGTAGCCCCGATTATTATCAGCGACTCGCTGAACTAACCAATTTGGACGGCAAACTGTGGAAGGTGTTAACGAACACCGTGACCGGGAGCAGCCCTACGCTGGCGCGTGAAGTCGCTTGGCGAGTTACCGGCAACCTGGATGCAGCGGCGCAGGAAGCCAATGTACTGGCCTTAGCGCAGGCGTTACAGGAACTATGGTCGCCTGTGGTAACAGGCGACTGGCAACCGGGCATTTGGTTGGAGGAAACATCGTCGCCTGCGCTTTCGAAGGCCGAAGGCGTGAGTGATAATCCCCCAGTGGTTGGTTTTTCCGCCTATATGGCCCATGTGCGCGGCGAATTTGTGCCTACAGCCTCGATCAGCGCCGCGCTGGAAAAGTTCTTTACCCAAGTGCAGCCCCAAAAGCGTAGTGGGTCAGCGGACACCTATGCCAGTGTGCGCGGTCAAGTGAGCGCTGAACTGGGGCGAGCCAAGGCGCGCATCCTGCGTCAACTGGCGGCGTTGGCCGGCGATGAACCAGCGCCGGGCGCATCGGCGCAGATCCGCACCCAAGCGGAGTGGTTGTTGGCTTTGAATACGCAAATTGAGCCGAATCAGCCGCTACTTGAAGTGGATGTGGGTGAAGACGAGCCCTTGAAAATCATCCTAGATCCGCGCAAGACGCCGGTTGAGCAGGCCCAGCAAATGTTTAAGACCGCCGCTAAATGGACGCGCGCCGCGCAGATTATTCCTGAACGGCGGCTCAAATTGCAAAATGATCTAGAATTTTTGACCCAATTGGGGAGCGATTTGGCCTTGGCGGAAAATCAACCAGAAATTGCCGCCGTGCGGGAAGAATTGCACCAGGGTGGTTTTCTGGCGCAGCCGCAGAAAAAGATCCAGAAGGAGCGTGTCAACCAGAGCGTATCCCAGCCGTTACGTTTTTTCAGCCCACAAGGTTTTGCGATCTTGGTGGGGCGCAATGCTCGGCAAAATGAACAAGTTACCTTCAAGTTGTCGAATGCCGAGGATCTTTGGCTGCATGTGCGCGGCGCGCCCGGCGCGCATGTGGTGATCCGCAGTGCCGGCCAAAAGGTCAGTGATGAAACTTTACAGATGGCGGCGCAATTAGCGGCTTATTATTCAAGTTTACGCGGCGAAAAAGCGGCTGAGGTATCGATCACACGGCGGCGTTTTGTCACGCGGGTGGCGGGTGGGCGAACGGGGCAGGTCCAGTTGCGCCACGAGGATGTAATGACTGTGGCGGCTGTATTGCCAACTTTATAGGGGCATAATGTGACCGGCGCGGTGCAACGGCACCGTTTACATTGGCGGCAACCCTAAAAATCATAACGCTTCAGGCTAGGCGAAGAAGCCAGGTTTTTCTTGATAGAATTAGCCTGTCTTACGCCTAAAAAAACCGGTTTCTGGTTGAACAGTTACTAAAAATCTACGTTAATCCCACCGCGCCGCTCACGCCGTTGCTGCTTTTCTTCTTCTTTTTGGGCTTGACTTTCCGTACGTTCAATCAAATCGTCCAGCGCGGCGCGCATGGCCAACAGGCTTTCTTTGCGCGCGGCGGCGGCGTGTACCCAAAAGGCTTCGGATAGCCCCAGATCGTTGTGTTGTAACTCTTCGGCCAAGCCCAT
>JBBQBY010000132.1:0-15152 GCA_038318235.1 Caldilineales bacterium | reverse complement strand
TGAACCAGACGATCATTGACGGGCAAATCAATCATCGTCCGGTCTTGATTCAGGACGAAACTTATTTCGATGGTTTTATTGTGCGCAATGGCAATGCCGAAAACGCCGGTGTCTCGGCCCGCTTTGGTGGCGGCATCTTGCTTGACGACGTTAACAAATTCGACAAGGCCAGCATCGTCAACACCAGGCTAGAGAACAACGTCGCCGCGCTGACCAGCAACGGCAACGGCGGTGGGCTGGCGGCCAATATGGGCAATACTTTCTCGATCCCGAACTATCTCGTCCTATCGAATGTCACGGTCGTCAATAATATCGCTGTCAAAGGCGATAACGGGGCTGGTGGGCTCGGCGCCGCTGGTGGTGGGTTGACAATTTTTGCCCAAGGCAACTCCCCGCTGAATGTTGATATGACGAACGTTACTGTGATGAACAACATGGCGGGCAACGACTTCAGTTCGACTGGCGGCGGGATTGCCATGAGCTTGCAAGGGGGCACCGCAACCTTGCGCCAGGTGAAGATCGTCGGCAATCATGCGGCCAAAATCTCGACCTTTTTGGGTGGTCCCAGCAAGGGCGGCGGTATTGATTTTAATGAAGGGACATTGGTGGCCGAAAATGTGTTGATTGCGCGCAACGATGCCGGTGAAGGCGGCGCTTTGCATTTGAGTGGCAACACCTATAGCAATACAGTCAACCTCAACTTTGTCACGATGGCCGATAACAACCTAGCCCCCGGTGCGGCCCAAGAAGCTGTGCGTATTGAAGGCACCGAAAACCATTTTACGCTGGTCAACACGTTGGTCAGCGGCAATGCCGTTGCTTTTGCTGGCAAAAATACGACGCAAGCGCCTAGCCTGAAACTGACCAAAGCGTTGCTGGACAACAATGTGACCACTGTCGTCAGTGGCACGGTCACGACCGCGGATACCCCGTTGCGGGGCGCGGCCGGTTATGTCAATGCCGGTGCGGGTGATTATCATCTGACCGCGAGTTCCGCCGCCGTGGATCAGGGTAGCAACCTGCCGATCTTGTTTGATCTGGACGGCGTCACTCGCCCGCTTGGGGCCAAACCCGACATCGGCGCGTATGAGTTTGCGCCGCCCAACTTGCAGAACCAGACAATCAGCTTTGCGGCGTTGCCGAATAAGCTCGTCACCGATGCCGCGTTTGCCTTAAACGCCACGGCTTCGTCGAATTTGCCCGTCACGTTTAGCAGCAGCACCCCCGCGGTCTGTACGGTTAGCAGCAACAGCGTTACGTTGCTGGTTACAGGCACCTGCACGATCCTGGCTGCGCAAGCTGGTAACGCGGCGTTCAATCCTGCCTCGTCTGTGCCGCAATCTTTTGCCGTCACTAGCCCTGGCAAACAAAACCAGACGATTACATTCGCAACCCTCGCCGACAAAACGCTGGGTGATGCACCGTTCAATTTGAGCGCGACAGCCTCATCCAACTTGCCGGTCACATTCAGCAGCAGCACCCCCAGCCTCTGTACCGTCAGTGGCAGCACGGTGACGTTGGTGACCGCGGGCGCCTGCACAATTGTGGCAACCCAAGATGGCAATGCCACCTTTAATCCCGCGACACCGGTGTCGCAGAGCTTTACAATTGCGAGCATGGGCGGTGGTGCGCAAAAGGTCTTCTTGCCACTCGTAAAGCGCTAGGTAACTCTGACCGTTTTGCGTTTAGCTGGCAAGAGAAAAGGGTAGTCCTAGGGCTACCCTTTTCTCTTGCCAGCTAAAAACTATCCTGGCGTAGTTAGAGCGAAAATAAGACCCAGACCATAACTTGTTGATGGTATGTCAGGCAAATATCTAATCCTAAACTGAAATCAATTTGAAAACCGGCTTTCTAAACTTCCGGGAAGCGGTCATGCCGTCCAGGGTTAACGAACCTGAGTCTGACCGCTTCCCGGAAGTTGGGTCTATCAAAGCTCCGCTTTTCATCCTGACTTAGGTATAGCAGCAAACTGCGTCACTGGAACTCGATCTTCCGGTGGCGCATGATCACACTTTGCGCCAGACCAATCGCAAACATCATCGAGACCAAACTGCTGCCCCCATAACTGACAAACGGTAGCGTTAACCCGGTCACTGGCATCATGCTTAAATTCATACCCACATTGACGATGGTTTGGAAGAAGATAATCGCAGCCACGCCAACGGCCATCAAACGGCCAAATTGGTCACGGGCCAGATCGGCGATGCGCAGGAGACGCCACATGATAAAGAAGAGCAATATAAGGATAATGACGGCTCCGACCAGACCTAACTCTTCTGAGATGACGCTGAAGATGAAGTCCGATTGGCGCACCCGCAAAAAGTGTAACTGGTTCTGACTGCCCTGGCCCCAGCCATTGCCAAACCAGCCGCCGGAACCTATGGCGGTCAAGGCTTGGTCAACATTCCAGTTGGCTGCTTTGTAGTCCCCAGGACTTAAAAACATTTGGAAACGTTCGAGCATGTAGCCTTGTAACTTTCCACGCAAGAAAAAAGCTGCGGGTATGCCACCGGCTGCGATCAGACCAATTTGCCAGAAACGAATGCCCGCCACCAGGATCAAGGTACCGCCAATGAAAGCAAAGGTCAACGCCATACCAAAATTGGGCTGTTTGTAGATCAAATAAAGCGGTACGCCCAACAAGATCAGCGCCACCGCCAGGTATGATAAACGATGCAGATATTCTTGATACCAACTTAAGTACCAGGCCATAAAAATGATGATCAAAAATTTGCCAGCCTCGGTTGGCTGTACAAGCACGCCGCCGACACTGAGCCAACGTTGCGAACCGCTCTGGATTGTGCCAAAGACATCCACTGCCACCAACAAGATAATAAAGACGACGAATGCTGGTGGTGCAAACATTTCCAAATGACGATAATCGAATACGGCGATGGCGATCAAGGCTGCGAGCCCCATTGCCACAAAAATCAGCTGACGTGTCCAATAATCACTCAAATCGGGCGTGTTATAGGTGGCGCTATAGACCATGCCAACGCCGATGCCACACAAAATTAAGACTGCAATCAAGAGCGGCCAATCAAAATAACGCCATACTTGTCGATCAAACATCGTGTAGTCACACTCCTGCGCTTATTACAATTGATAGGCTGAAACCAGAAGGTGTCCGCTTACCAATGCCTCTATCCTTTACCGCTGAACATCATGCTGCTTTTGCGCCTTAGCGGCTAAACCGGTTGGTCAATCTTTTGAAAAACCCCGGTTTTCGGAAATCCATCAAGGGCACATTGTTGCCCATAATCCGCTGCGCGATGTTGCGATAGGCCTGGGCGGCATGCATACGCTTGTTAAAGACTGCTGGCACCCCGCGGTCGGTGGTCAGCACAATGTCTTTATCTTCGGGCACCACACCGAGCAGATCGATCGACAGAATATCCAAAATATCATCGATGCCGCGCATTTCGCCGGCGCGGGCCAAAACCGAGTTATAGCGATTGACGACCAATCCTGGTTGTCGTTTCCAATCACGCTCTAACAAATAGATCACCTTGTCGGCATCGCGCAGTGCGCTGACATCAGACGTAGTGACGATCAAAATGCGGTCGGCGGGGGCCACAACATTGTGAAACCCATGTTCAATGCCGGCGGGTGAATCGATCAAAATATAATCGGCCATCTGGCGCAGATCACGACAGATGGCCTGCATCTGGTCGGGGCGCACGTCGGCCTTGTCGCGCGTTTGGGCGGCGGGCAACAAATGGAGCGACGGCGCGCGCTGATCGCGAATGAGCGCTTGGGGCAACGGACAGCGCTGCTCCACCACATCGACCAGATCGTACATGATGCGGTTTTCCAACCCCATCACCAAATCGAGATTGCGCAAGCCAATGTCGCCGTCAACAGCGATTACCCGTTTGCCGGCCAGCGCTAATGCCGAAGCCAAATTGGCCACCGTGGTCGTTTTACCCACGCCCCCCTTACCAGAAGTAATTGTAATAACAACACCGGCCATATTTAGCTTTCACTCGGCTTGTGACTAAGGACTTTTACGGACTGATAGCTGACCCTGATCGCGCTGTCCGTCATATTATACTTTAACGGCGAAAGGCAGCAATCCCACCGGGTCTGGATTCGTCCCAGGGTTCGATCACGAGCTGTTTGCCGTTCAGGTAGACAATCTGGGGGCGGTTGACAACACGGCGCTTCTTCAAAAGTCGCCCGGTAAAACTAGTTGGCTCTTCGGGAATGCTGCCAGCGATGTCTACAATCTGTAATTGCACCGGATCTAGTTCAATCGCCACAATCACCGCTTTTGTGTCCCCGTCTGCACCGGCATGGGCAATTCCCCGTAAACGACCCCAGACAAAAATATCACCAGCGCTGATGATCTCTGCGCCAGGATTTACATCACCAATCACCAAGATGTGTTCATGTTTTTGCAGCACCTGGCCAGAGCGTAAATTACCGCGATAGACAAAATGTTGTTCGGCGGCGCGGTTGCTCAACGCGGCTTGTGCGGCGGCACTTTCGGCGTCACCACCGGGTTCAAGGCGGGTTGATAAGCCTAAATTAAGCGCGGTCTGAAAGGTTAGCTGTGATTTTGTGCGGACGATCCCTAACTTCAGCCCGATCTTTTGCAACAGATCATGGACCTGGGTTAATTCCTCTTCGACAAGCGGGCGTGAGCCGAGATCTAAGGCGACGCGTCCACCGCGAAAAAAGTCAGACGCCTCGGTTAAGCGAACTTCTAGCTCGCTCAGCAAATCTGCCCAATGACCCTTGCCAATTTCAATCGCGACGCCATCTGTGCGCCCTTTGATGCTGATCGCTTGGTTCCCATTTTGAGGACGCGAATTATCTACCGGTGACGATGCGGCATTTTGTAGGGGTGTGGGCGGCGGTGTAAGCTTTGGCGGTATATTCGGCGCAGGTATATTCAATCCAGGAGCATTCTGAACGCCAGCATTTTGCAGTGGTGGACTCCAAGGATTAGCACTAGATATAACGCCAGGTGATGGCAATGGCGCTATGTTCGGTGGTGTAGACGTAGCCGCCCCTTTTTCGTTCGGCATCACTGGTGGCGGCTCGCTGACACGCGACTCGGCTTTGATTGTTGGTGACGTTTCCGCACCATTCGCATTGCCTGTGGCGCCTGAATTATCGGTTATCGCCGGCGGGCGGGGCGCGGTCGGTACGCTGGCCACGCCAGATGCGCGTTCCGCAACCGTTACATCATCCAATAGGGCGGCAATTTTTGAACGTACGGCATCGGCCGGGCCATTATTCTTATAGAATCCGCCCGATTTATCCCCATTCCGGTTTGTTTTATCACCACCATCTGTTGCCGCCATGCATAAACCTACTTTCTGGAGCAGTCTAACTTTGCAAAAGTCCCGCACTTGCACAACGATGTCGATCACCGCGGATGAATCTCTTTGAAATACGCTTCTAGAATTTTCTTCGTAACCGGAATGGCGGTAAGTGAACCTTCACCACCGTCGAAAACAAAGGTGACAACTGCAATCTCTGGATTCTCATACGGAGCAAAGGCGACATACCAGGCATGCGAAGGCCGAAAATCTTTGTCGTCTAGACAATCCAGCTTCTTCGGATTGTAGTGCTCTTTATCGCAAAATTCTGCCGTCCCAGTTTTCCCCGCGACTTCAATTCCATCAATTTTGCTCGTAATCGCGGTGCCATCCGGTGCATTGACGGCCTCCCACATTCCTTTACGCACCAGATCCATCATGCCCGGTTGGAGCGGCAACTGGCGCACGACTTTTGGCGTAAAATCACGTTGTACATGGCCTTGGGCATCGGTCAACTGATAGACAATTTGCGGCTGATAGACCGTGCCACCATTCGCCACGGTGGCCGTATTGACCAATACCTGGAGTGGTGTCGCCAGCATATACCCTTGACCAATCGCCATGTTATAGCTGTCACCTGTGGTCCAACTTTCGGCGTAGCGCTGGCGTTTCCATTGCGCCGTTGGCACCAAGGCCCCAATCTCGCCCGGTAGATCGATGCCGGTGGGGGAGCCGTAGCCAAACAACTCGGCCCACTTGGCCATCGCGGCTGACCCTAATCCTCTAAACTTCGTGACCGGATAACCGCCGCCGACTTCATAGAAAAAAATGTCATTCGAGAGCGAAAGCGCCTGGACTACATTGACCGGGCCATGCACGATACCATAGCGATGGTTCCAACTGACAAATTTTTGCGCCTGCGAGAGATCATTAGGAAAGAATTGATTGACCAGGTAAATTGGTCCCGCATCCATGATCGTCGTGTCGGGGCCCACCACCCCTTCCGCCAAAGCCGCGGTGGAGATCACCATCTTGAAGGTCGAGCCAGGCGGATACTGGCCCCCAATCGCATAGTTAAGCAGCGGTCGGCGTTTATCGTTTTGGATCTGCTGATAACCCTCGTTTTCGGTGAGGCGTTCGGCAAACACGTTATTATCAAAAGAAGGCTGACTGACCAAGCCGAGAATCGCCCCATTCTGAGGATTCATGGCGATGGTGACGCCCCATCGCGCCTTTTGCTGAACGATTGCGCTTTGTAAGGCGTCACTCATCACGCGTTGCAAGCGCAGGTCAATGTTCAAAACCAGGTTAGAGCCGAGAATCGGTTCTTGAATTTGTCCAACCGTGCGCACCTCTCGGCCGAGAATGTCGCGTTCCACGGTTTTATAGCCGGGCAGGCCGCGCATTTCATCTTGATAGGAATATTCAAGCCCGCTTAATCCCACCTTTTCGTTGAGATTATACCCACGCTTGGTATATTGAGCAGCCTGTTCCGCCGGAATCGGCCCCATAAAACCCAGCACATGGCTGAACATATTGGCGTACACATATTGGCGAATGGGCGATGGATTGATGCGCATCGCCGGCATGTGATAACTTTCTTCCGAAAATTCCAACGCTTTGATGCGCTCGATCGAATCAAGAATTGAGACCGCTTCGGAGGCGCTGCCCTGGCGTTTAAAGTCAATCGCAAATTTCACCAATTGGACCAATGCCGGCAAGGGTAACGGTGTGGAGATATCGGGCACCGTAAATGGCATCGAAACCGGGGCCGCTGGCAGACCCGGCGCCATGACAATATCTTTTTCTTCGCCGGCCACACTCACAAAATCAACTTTGAAACCGGCTGTGGTTAGCGCTTTCGCATAATCAAAACGACCCAGTGTACGGAACATAATTTCTGCCACACGCAGGGCAATTTTGGGATCTGTATCGGCGTGGACAAGACTGAGGACACGCGCAATTTCGTTGCCTTCCTCATCGATATTCGTCGTCTCTGGCTTGTCTTCGGGCAGATCTTCCGGGACAAGGGCAATTTCAAAGCTTGGTTTGTTGCGGGCTAAGATTGTGCCGTTGCGGTCGTAAACCACGCCGCGCGGCGCGACGACTTCGAGTGTCTTTAGCCGATTCCCACTGGACTTATCCTGAAAATCTGCGCCTCTAATCACCTGTAATTGAAAGAGCCGGCCCACAATGACACAAAAGGCAATCACTAGCCCTAAGCGGAATACCACCATGGCCATCGTGGACGTATCGCGTGTTGAAGTTTGTTCGTACATAGCTTACGTTTAAAAATTAAGATCAAGGACTGCCATCTGTTTCGTCCATGAACTGGTCATATTGCGGTCTGGCAGCAACGATTACCCATTGCTGCCATGTTTGCTTACATGGACGAACATCGTAAACGAACATCGTAAACGAACAGCTTTGGCTCTTCCGGAATTCAGAGGTTAGCAACCTTCTGGGCAGGTGTTTTCGCTCAGTGACCGAACGAATCAAGCCTTCCCGGAAGGCGGTAGCCCACCAATCATAGCAGGACCTTACGCTCATCGACCTGAGTCATTTCTCACCCCGGCAACCAGTCTGCATCCAAAATCTCCTCTACCTTCCATGGGCAATCAGGCGGGAAGGTCGCCAGCGCCAGGCCGGTCTCGATCGCGGCACCCTTGCGTGCTCGCGGGTAGGCGTATTCGATTTCATCTGTGACTTGCCGGCGCAAACTAGGACTTGTGCGAAAGAGTATTTCAAGTTGGTTGCGTTGTTCATTAATTGTACTGAGCCAACTGCGTGTGCGTCGGCGCGGTTGGTAGCGCAACTTAAGCAAGTGTATCAGGAGTACGGTGAGCCGGCTGGTTAGCTCTTTGCGTTCGCTAATGCCCATCGATTCGATTTCCTCTACTAAGTTGGGCAGATCCAGCCTTTCAAATTCCTCCGCCTGCAATAGCTCTGCCTGCTGTTGGGTCCAGGCATAGAAGTCAGTGCGGTATAGGGTTTGGGGCATAGGAACCTCACTTTGAAAGACGAGTTGTTTGGCCGCTTAATGTTTAGAATTTACATTTGTTGATATGCTGGGCAGTATGGTCACTTCCAGGAGGGCGGTAGCCCACCAATCATAGTAGGACCTTACGCTCATCAACCTCACTCATTTCTCACCCAGGCAACCAGTCTGCATCCAAAATCTCCTCTACCGTCCATGGGCAATCAGGCGGGAACATTGCTGGTGCCAGGCCGGTTTCGGCAGCGGCATCCTTGCGCGCCCGCGGGTAGGCATAGGCGACTAGATCGGGCACAAGGCGGCGCACGCTGGGGCTGCTATCCAAGACGATCTCGATGTCGCGGCGCTGCGTGCGGATGGTGGTGCGCCAACTGTTGGTATGTGTGCGTTTTTGGTATTGAAGTTTGAGTAGGTGCATGAGCAAGACCACGAGCCGACTCGTGACCTCGTTGCGTTGGCTAATGCCCATCGCTTCGATTTCCTCTACTAAGTTGGGCAGGTCCAGCCTTTCAAATTCCTCCGCCTGCAATAGCTCTGCCTGCTGTTGGGTCCAGGCATAGAAGTCGGTGCGGTATAGGGTTTGGGTCATAGGAACCTCACTTTGATCATGCATTGATTGCTTCGGGACGCTCTGGCATACGGTTTAACAATGGCGTGACAATCAGCATGAGCATTGTATTGTAGAATAAAGCGGGCAGGATAATAAATTGCAACGTTGGCCAAAATGCCAAGTTGTAGCGCGCATTTCCTGCATTGGCCAAAGCCAGAAATTGAGCTGTGCTTTCTACCCAAGATAAGATCATCACATAGGTCACGCCATACAGCAAAGTGCCGAGCATCGCTGCGCCCAACGGCACTAATACATTAAACCGTGAGAGTGTGCGCTGGCCAAGCCCAATCACATAGACGGCCACCATAAGCGCCAGGCTAGAGCCACCCATCGGTCCACCACTGAAAATATCAAGCGTCAAGCCACCGATAAACGCCCAGACAATGCCTGCCCGACTGCCGTAAATCAGCGTACCACAGATCACGAGCAGCAAAACTAAATCGGGTTTGACCCCGCCCACCTGCAAACGCGTAGCGGCGGTGGATTGCAAAAGGCTAGCCACTAGCAACAGCGGCGTCATCAAGTAGTAGAATAGATTACGGTTCACGGCGCGCTCTCCACGGGCGTTGTCAACGGCGCAGCCAAGTCTAGCGGACCCACATTGGTAAGCACAGTGGTATTGGTAACCTGCCCTGTATTGAGGCTCGGATCGGTGACACTAATGGTGTTGGTCGCGGTGATTGTGCTGGTCTGTGGGTTGATCACCAACAATTCTGGCACTTCTTCCACCGGGTTAAAATTCGTCACCACGGCCACCAATTCCAACCGTTTAAAGTCTACGGTTGGCCGCACCACGGCTTGTTGCGAGAAATCAATATCCCGGCGGCGAATTTCGATTACTTCCCCAATCGGCAGACCTTTGGGGAAACGCCCGCCCAGGCCCGAGGTCAGCACCGGTTCGCCGACATTAAATTTTACACCCTGGTCAATGAAATCCATCAGCAGATCGCCACTGGCCGTCCCGCGCACCACACCGTTGAGCCGACTTTTCTGTAACACCGCATTCACGGCGCTGGTGGCATCGGTGAGCAACAGGACTTTGGAGATCGAATCGTTGACTTCACTAACGCGGCCCACCAAGCCTTGATCGGTGATCACGGGCATGCCCACCTTGACGCCATGGATCTGCCCCAAGTCCACGATGATCCGGCGGAGGAAGTTGGTGCTTTCATCGCCAATCGCCAGCCCGATAATCTGGGCACCGCGCAATTCCAAGCCGGGGCGATTCTTGGCAAACTTAAAAAATTCACGCAATAATTCATTTTCATGTTCAACTTCCCGTAGGCTGAGCTTTTCGGCCAGCAGACTGGAGTTAAGCTGCTCTAACTCGGCATTGCGCTGGCGCAGATTGCGTAGTTCGGCAAAATAGTCAATGACGTTGGTGATATTTTCGGTGATGCCGGTGGCGCTAAGCTGGGCTGGAGAAGTCAAAAGTGTAATGGCGCTTTGCAAAGGACGCAGATGGCCTGTCAATTGTAAAGCCATTAATAATAAGGCCGCCAACGCGAGGATCACAATCCGAATCCCCAGATCGTCTACTCGTCGAGGCCGTTTTTCAAGGTTACGCATATCGCATATCAGGTAGTCATCAGGAATTAGCAGCAGCGGGCGCTTGGCAAGGCCACAGTCTAAACTGAGGTCTCACCAAAACCCAGCTACCGAATGGTGCTTTTGCGTTGCATGCTGGTGAGGGTCTCGCGATAGAACTCAGGTTTTTCCAGAATCATCCCGGTTCCCATCACCACTGCGGTCAACGGATTGTCAGCGACATACACATGCATCCGCGTTTCGTCTTGTAGACGCTGCGCCAAACCCTGTAACAACGCACCACCGCCAGCCAACACAATCCCATATTCCATCAAATCGGCCACCAGTTCGGGCGGCGTCTCGTCCAAGGTAGCCTTCACGGCATCTACGATCACTTGGACTGAACCAGAAAGCGCCTCGCGAATTTCGACGGAGCTGACTTCCACTGCTTCGGGCAGACCGGTGATCAAGTTGCGCCCACGCAAGATCATGGTGCGCTCGCGCTCGAGCGGATAGGCCGAGCCAATCTCGATTTTGGTGCGTTCGGCCATGCGCTCACCGATCAGTAAGCTATACTTCTGGCGCGCATAATTCATGATATCTTCGTTCATTTCGTCGCCAGCCACCCGAATTGAACGTGAAACGACAATGCCGCCCAAGGAGATCACCGCGACCTCGGTGGTGCCACCACCAATGTCGACGATCATCGAGCCGACGGATTCTGTCACTGGCAGACCCGCGCCAATTGCTGCGGCCATTGGCTCTTCCACTAGCCCTGCTTCGCGCGCACCGGCGCTAATCGCCGCATCGCGCACGGCGCGTTTTTCCACTTCGGTCACACCAGACGGGATCCCGATCACCACGCGTGGCCGCGCCGCACCAAAGGCACGATTGCCATGCACTTTACCAATGAAGTGATGGATCATCTGTTCGGTTACGTCAAAATCTGAAATAACACCGTCTTGCAAAGGCCGCACCGCGACAATATGGGCCGGCGTGCGGCCCACCATCTCTTTGGCATCATTGCCAATCGCCTTGACCGCATTGCGGCGGCGTGAGGAGCGGTCAATCGCGACAATTGAGGGTTCGTTGATCACAATCCCGCGATTTTTAACATGCACTAGCGTATTGGCCGTACCTAGATCAATCCCGATATCCAGAGAAAATAGGCCCAGTAGCCAGTCAAAAGGATTATTCACGCGTTATTAATCTCCACCATAGCAAAACATCACGTAATAAACATAACGTAACAAAAACAGGCAAAATCATATCTATAGGAAATCAACCTCATTTTCCACAGGCATAGGCAAAGTCAAAAGGAGGTCGAATCGCAGACAAATTGTATTCTATTATACCACAAGCGATCACCGAACAAAAAAGCTCTTGTGCGTAACCAGTGGGTGAAGTCTTTTTGCCTAGAAAAGGCTTACCTACAAACGTTGAAGTGGCGATGTTTCCCTCCGCCGCCAGCAGACCAATAACCCGCTCAGCTTATGGTATAATCTATGGGTGACTAAACATGATCAGGCTCTTCCACCGTCTCCAGTTGCTGCGCACGCGCTTTTGCGTAAAATTAGCGCAGCACAACGGCGTTATCAACTCTTTCCTGTGTCAGGCGCATTGACGCCAATCGCGGTGGTGGTTGGCGTCAGCGGTGGCGCCGATAGCACCTGTCTGTTGCACGCCCTGGCGCAATTGGCTGATCCGTGGCAACTCAATTTACATGTGGCGCATGTCGACCATAATTTGCGCCCGGAATCTGCTGCGGACGCTGCCTTTGTCGCTGCATTGGCCGCTGATCTGCAACTACCTTTCCATAGCACGCAGTTGCCTGCCAATAGCTTGGTTCACCAACCAGGCGGGCTGGAAGCTGCCGCCCGGCGTGCGCGGTATGCCTTTCTTACCCAAGTGGCTATTAACGTCACGCCCGCGGCGCAGGTTCCCTTACTGGTGTTGGCCCATCATGCGGATGACCAGGCCGAAACCCTTTTGCTCCATTTGGTGCGCGGGAGCGGTTTGCAAGGGTTGGGCGGCATCAAATGGGTCCATCAATGGAGGGTGCAGGATTTCTGTGAGCCACCCAATCGTGGAGAAGCGCCTCCAACGGTGCCGTTCATCCGGGTGGTGCGTCCTTTGTTGAACGTGCGGCGGCCAGAAATTTTGGACTATCTTGCCACGCACAATCTAGGCTGGCGCGAGGACAGCAGCAACCAAGATACGCGGCTGGTGCGCAACCAATTGCGCCATGAAATCCTGCCGCTGCTGGCCCAGATAAATCCCAATCTAGTTGCAACGATGGGGCGTACGGCCCAAATTCTCGCCGCGGAAGCTGAGCGCCTAGCACGGCTGGATCGTGCAACGCTCAAGCGGATCGCGGAAATCATGCCGTTCCAGCGGGTTGTCGTAGATCTACACAAATTCAGTGCGCTTGATCTGGCCAGCCAACGTGGGGTGTTGCGGCAAGCGTTGGCGGCTGTGCAAACTGATTTGCAGGATGTTGAGTTTGAGCCATTGGAACGCTTGCTTTGGGTTTTGCACGACGATTGGCCAACTGGCGGGCCGTACACTTTGCTGCACGGGATCGCCTGGAGCATTGCCGGCGCGACCCAGGATCAGCCGCCACGTCTGGGTTTGCATCAGGCCAAGGCGTTACCTTTTTTGCCTGATCACCCGTATCTGGACGAAGACTGGCGCCAGCAGAATGGCGGCGCGCCACTTTCATTACGAGGGATATTCATGGGGCCGGATGGCTGGTCTTTACAAATCGAAGAGATCACAATGCAAGCTTTGCTCGTTGCCTTGCCGGGTCACGACCAGTCTTGGCATGCGTATCTTGACGCTGATCAGGTGCATGCACCCTTGTTGACGACGCCACGGCCAGGGCTCCGTTTTGCGCTGCTGGGCATGCAGGGCCATCATCAATTGCTGGGTGACTTTTTTACCAACCGTAAAGTGCCCACCAGTTTGCGCAGTGGTTGGCCGATTATCATAGAGCAAAGTAACGGCGAGGTGCTTTGGGTCTGCGGTCTGCAATTAGGCCATCCGGCCTGCATTACACCACAGACCCGCCGCGTGCTCAGTTTGAGTTGGAGCAAATTATAAAATGGCAAGCCAGATTATCAGGCCCCAGATCATCAAGCCATTGATGCATTGGATCATTTATCGCGGTTACAAAGTCCGCTTTACCCGCCGCGATCCTGTTGAGGTGACAGGGGTATTGACTACACCTTCGGGTGAAGTTAGTTTTCGCTATGAACCGGCCACTTACTTGGTGTACCTGCCGGACGAACGGATTACGATCAATGAGTATGGCTGGGAGTTAAATAAGGAATGACCTCGCCCGCGCTCCAAACGGGCGCGCTCCCTTCCTAGGGGCGCGGGTGGGATCGCGATATGGAACGAGTAATCAATTATGAGCAACAGTACAAAACAGGCCGTTATTCTGAAACCAGATCGTGACAAACCGGTGCGCCAAGGGCACCCGTGGATTTTTAGTGGCGCGATTCAGCAATTGCCGACCGCTGTCCCAGATGGCGACATCGTGCCGGTTTTGGCTGCGGATGGCAAGTGGTTGGCGCAGGGCTATCTTAATCGCGCCAGCCAGATTCAGGTGCGCTTGCTGAGTTGGGATGCTACTGAGTCGATTGATGAGCATTTCTGGCGGCGTAAACTGACACAAGCGATTGCCGCTCGTCGTCACCTAGCGGCGGATGGGGCGACCACGGCTTATCGGCTGATCAATGCCGAAAGCGATTATTTGCCGGGCTTGACCGTAGATCGCTATGCTGACTATTTGGTGATGCAGGTGGGCACGCTGGGGATTGAGCAGCGCAAGCACCAATTGGCCGCGTTGCTGCTCGAATTGACCAATTGCAAGGGTGTGCTGGAACGCAGTGAAATTGCGCTGCGTCGTCAAGAAGGGCTAGGCGATGCGGTTGGCCGATTGGCCGGGACAATGCCGCCCGATCGCGTCACGATCCAGGAACTTGGCCGGCAATTTTACGTTGATTTAGCTGGCGGCCAGAAAAGTGGTTTCTATATGGACCAACGTGAAAATCGCCAGCGTCTGGCCGCCTATTGCCAGGGCGGTACGGTGCTCAATGCGTTTAGCTATACCGGAGCGTTTGCCGTGCATGCGTTGGCTGCCGGTGCGCAGCGGGTAACCAATATCGATGTCAGTGTCGATGCTTTGGAATTGGGTGAAGAAAATGTGCGCCTGAACCATTTTGATCCCGATGAACAGACTGAGAGCATTGCTGGCGATGTCTTTGCTGTGATGCATGATTGGCGTGACGCTGCGCGCGATACCGGCGCGCGCCCGTTTGATGTGATTATTCTCGACCCGCCCAAGTTTGCGCAGAGTAAAGGTAATTTAGACCGCGCCTTGCGTGGTTACAAGGATATCAATTTATTGGCCATGCAATTGCTCAAACCGGGCGGCATCCTGGCCACCTTTAGTTGCAGTGGTCTGGTCAGCGCCGATCTCTTTCAGAAGGTGGTCTTCGGCGCGGCGGTGGACGCAAATCGGCCGGTGCAGATTTTGGAATGGTTGCGCCAGGCCAGTGATCACCCGATTGCGATCACGTTTCCCGAAGGTGAATACCTGAAGGGATTGATCTGTCGCGTCTTATGAACTTATAGACAAACCATTTAAATGCCAGACAATCGTAGGTGCGGTTTTTAACCGCACTTGGCTGGTTTACCCAAGCTGTGCGGGTAAAAACCGCACCTACCTTTTGTATGCCTTTGA
>JBBQBY010000131.1:0-15209 GCA_038318235.1 Caldilineales bacterium | reverse complement strand
TCCAACACCATCTTGCCGGTGATCACAGATCCAGCCAATACGGATAAAGTGGACCAATTGCTGGCGGTGGCGTATAAGCAAGATTATCCCAATAACAAGACACAAACGATCAGGGACATTCTTTGGTATAATATTTTTGCGACAAACGACGCGACCGTTAAACTGGGCGGCCAGCCGTTCGCCAACCAAACGCGCGTTTATACGGGTTCGACCGACGATCCAACCCTCAATCAATCGGTCGCCCGTTTTGATGCCGATGCTCTTGCCTCGACAACAATTGCTGCCGGTTATGAAACCACCGGCAAGCTCGAAGTGCCCTTGATCACGATGCACACCACCGGCGATCCGATTGTGCCTTATCGGCATGCAGACCTATACCAAGCCAAAGTCAACGCGGCCAATCGCGGTCCGTTCTACAGCCACATCCAAGTCAACGCCTATGGTCACTGCCAGTTCACCAGCCTAGATATCCTGAACGCCTTTAGTCAATTGGTAGCAAAGGTGAATAACCCACCACGCTTGCCCCGTCTCTATCTGCCCCTTGTCGCGCGCCAAACGAATTAATCTCATCGGCTAAGCCCGCTGCGGCGCTGCCAATAGGGCGCAGCGGGCCAACGAATTTCTGCCCGATAAAAGGCTTGCCGCATCATCGAATATTGGTCATAGGCCAACGTCAAGCGCGCGGCATAATTCGCCAAAGCGGCCGCATCACCCGCCAGTTGCGCGGAAATCGCCAGCGCGGCATCACGGCCACCCGCCAGCGCCAGCGTAAGCCCATGCGCCGAAAGCGGATCATAACGCATGGCGGCGTCGCCCACGGCTAGCCATTGTTCACCCCACAAACAATCAAGGCGTCCACTATCCGCCGCGACGAAACGGGGTTTTGTGCTGAGCGCATAGCCGTGCTCGCGCACACGTCGGATCGTGTAGTTTGTTTGCTGCAACAAGCGCTGCCAACCCGCAGGATTGCCGACCAAACGCCGATCATGCAGATCAGGATCGGTCATAAAGCTCGTAGCCAGACGTTGGTCGGGCAAAAGCGCAGAATACCACCAACCATCCGCAACGGCTTCGATCAGACTCGTAGAATCGGTAAACGTTGCCACAGGGGCCGTCAGGAAGGCGACAAGGGCGACTTGGCGATCTTCATATAGCCGGTGGGCACCTTGCCGGCGGGCAAACCAACTGGCGCGACCACTAGCGTCCACCACAAATCTAGCCCCGATCAATTGTTCCGCATTGTCGTGGACCACACCCACTTGCCAGTGCGCGTCAATTGAGCGTGAATTGACCAGCCGCGTCTGTTTCAAGGTAGCGGTTGTCAAGAACTCTACACCAAGGGCCAGCGCACGTTCTTTCAGTTGTTGTTCAAACAAGCGCCGGTTGAGATGCCAGGCATGCCCGTTGGGATCGCTGATAAAATCATAGGCATCAAGCTGAGGTCCACCCCAACTGGACTGGTTGCCAAAACACGGACGATGATTGCCGGCGAGAAAATTGTCCCAAACGCCCAACTGTTGCAGGATCGGATTGGCCGTGGGCGATAAACTTTCGCCGATCTTATCGGCCGTTTCAGCCGTGGTTTGGGTCAAGACGAGGGCGCGGTGACCCAATTGGGCCAACATAATCGCGGTCGCTAAGCCAGCAGGGCCGCCACCAATCATCAATGCGTCGTACATGCCTGCCTCGCGATTATCTGACATTGGTGAAAATCTGCTAGTTACGACGTTCTCCGTTGTAATGCCATCTAGGCACGCTGCGTTCCATGCTAGGACGTGCGGTTCGCCAAGTTGGCGGCCCTCCGGGGATGAGGTACATTCTCTGCGTATATCGTAAAGTAGTCGTGACCCTACCTCGGCGGCCCCAAGGGCAAGAGAAGTCTAACGCAACGTGATCGGGTTTTCTTCGGCCCAACTGGCATCTTCGACTGCGGGCATGTCTTCACTGGACGGCGCAGCTTCGCCTTCCACAAGCGCGGGAGCCGCCGCGGCTAGGGCGCGTGTGACTGGCAGCAGGCGACCGGTTTCCACCCACAGTTCGGACGGGAAGGTGGTGGGTGACGCTGGGCCGGGCTGCTGGGTTATAATCGCGATTTTGTCCCATTGCTGCAAAAAGGTGACCATCGCTTGGCGATTGTTCAACAGGCGGGCCGGCAGGGTAGCGGTGTAGGCGATATTTCTAAGCCATTTGCGCCGGGCAGGCAAGCTAAAGGCGGCATCCTTTTCCGCTTGCGAGCGCATGGGATCGATCACGATCTGGTAGTTCTCCTGGGTCATCACGTCATTAGGCACACGGGCGGGCCAAAACGTGGGCTGATAATCGCGGAAGTAGGCGCCAAAGGGATAGGCCGAGAGACAACTAGCCGTGTCCGCTTGCCAAGGAATCGCCATCCAGCGCGAAATGTCGCCAGGGCCACTGCCGTCCAATGGGCCACCCACTTTTAGCGCAATCGCATAGGTGAGCAGCACCCCCCAATCCGGCTCGGGCTTGGCGCGCCGTTTGATGCGAAAAGGCGCCGCATACAGCATGGGCAGGCGCATTGGCCAGGTGAATTCGCAGCCGGGATGAAAGGGACCGCCAATCGTTTCGTCGAGGACAGCTTGGTTCAGCCCTGCGGCGCGTTCGGCGGGTGTCATGGCATCCCAACTTTTCGGCGCGGGCGGCGCATCGACCACAAAATCGCCGGCGGCCCATTGCGTTAACCAGGCGTATTGTAACTCTAAGACCGCCATCCACTCGCGCGGATCGCGCGTGTTGACGTTGAACGAGGTGCCATCGCCGTAGAAAGGTGGCAGAGCATCTGGCTGCTTGACCTGATAGTTGGGATTACGGAACCGGGCAAACAGCGCCTGGCGCAACGGTCGGCTGGCATCGCCGGGATTGCTTAGTTGCGCAATCAGTTCGGGCCGGTTAAAGTCGTTGGTGCTGCCCCAGCCAAAATCGCGCGCCATCCCGCCATTCACCCATTGATTCAGCGTAAAGCGCTTTAACAACGGATAGATGTATTTGAAAAACGCTGGTTTCGCCGGTTTTAAAATCGGGTTCAGCTTTGTTGCCGCTTCGAAGATCAGATCGTAACCTGTGATGATCGCCGGGACGCCAGGCGCATAGTTGGGGGGCGCCACGATCACCCAGGCCCCGGTTGCTTGCAACACCTGCCCATTGATCTTCACCGTCGCATCCACCGGCCCGTCAGAGGTATCATCATACCAACCATTGTTGTTGGCAAATGCCACGATTGGTTCGCCCGCCCGCGAAGCCGAAACACCGCGTCCGCCCAGGAAGATCAAATTGCCTTTGTCGTCCGTGCGCAATTCACCCAAATAGACTGGCTTCGTAAAAAATTTACCCGTGCCAAAGGCATATTGCGCCGCTGCGCCATCCGCATTGACCGCACGGCCACTGATCGAACGCGCGCCGGGATCGATGACCAATTGTTTGCGATAGACGCCCCCATAACCAGGATTGCGACGATTAGAGGCGATGGCGGGCAGACCCAGTATTTTACCTTGCGAGGCGGGGATGTCGAAGGCCTGTTTAAAATCGTACCAGGCCGCTTTTTTATTGGCGACTTGCACGGTCCAAGTGATCTCACCGTCGTCGGCGGTGATCTCTTTGACGATTTCGCCATTGGCGTTGAGCCCATACAGCCTAAAACGCGCCGCCTGCCGTTTGATGCGGCCCTGGGCATCGCGAAAATTACCAGGGTCTTTGGGGTGAGGACCGGGCACTTCCGGCCCGAAGAAATAGTCAGTTGGGCTATTGCCGACGCGGGCAATGCCAATCGAGGGGTAAATGGCGACGGATGTAATCGCAGCGAGATCAGGCATTGGACAGCTCCTTGAAGATTAGGCGTAAGAACCCCACCCTAACCCTCCCTGCAGGGGAGGGCTAGGGCGGGATCTAGCGCGGGTGGGGTCAGCCTTACCATTTAGGCCATGTCAATGAAATAAGGATCCCGCGTTTGCCGAACAAAATCATGCGTAGGTGCGTGCTTGTAGCCGCACGTGCTGCGTATACCCCAATGGTGCGGCTAAAAGCACGCACCTACAGGATCCTTTATTCTTTGATGGTGCCTTATGTAAAATTAGCTATATCTACTATACCAGAATCCAACCTTAAAAACCACCGAACATCGTTGCTATCTGCTGGGGAAAAACCGCAACCAGATAGACGATCAGCGCGCCGGCAATCGCATAGCTGGCCGTGGTAAGCGGTATTTGTTTGCGCCAGAAGGTGAGCATCTGGTGCTGCCGTTGGGCGTAGGCCAGCACCCACACCAACATAAATAAGGCCGGCAGGAATAGCGTCAGCACAAAGCGGTTGCCATAGGCAATGCGAATATACCAGGCATAGATCAGTAAATAACCGGCAAAATAAGCGCCGACAAAAAAGAGCAAAATTAGCCCATCGGCGCGCCAAAATTGGCGCAGAAAGTGCGCTCTATTCTGCCAGACGACAAGCGCGACGGCAAGCAAATAGAGCAGCAGAAAGAGTGCGTAGCCGTAGGAGGCGAAGGTCATATCCCGAATCAGCACAAGGCCTTGCCAGAAGCGCTCCGCAATTTGGCGAACGGTATGCTCACGCAGATATTTGCCCATACTGGGCAACTGCTCGGCAGGCATGTCGGGCCAGCCAATTCGATCGCCATGCGCGCGGGTGCCCGCTTTTACCTCATCCCACGAATCGTACCACATATAAAATGTAGAATTTACATTATAGAAATAATGACCAAAACGCGCTTTGCTGGTCTGAATATAGGGAAAAAGCACAACCAAAAACAGAGTCAAAAAAATCAGACCACACGCCAACGGGGCGCTGATCCGAATCCACGGTCTACGGTCAATTGGCTGATCCTGAACTGGATGAGCGCGCTGTTGAAAGAACAGGATCAGCGTACGCAGGCATAAACAGGCCAAACACAACCCAATCGCGGGCAAGACGGAAGCTTTGGTGAGATGGGCCAGGGCGCCAATCAATCCGGCGGCGGCGGCAATCGACCAGCGTGGCCGCCGGATCAGTTCGAGCATCAGCACAAATAGCCCAAAACTCAGCCCGTAGAAAAGCGTTTCGGCCTGAAAAAAGGGCGCCTTGTAGACGAACATCGTAAACGCGGCCACCAGCGTCGCCACCAACGCATCCAACACAGATGCGTAACGGCAAAACAAGTAGAAAGCAGATCCCAGCACCAAGATCGTGATCGCGATGTTCACCTGTTTGGCAATGGCGAAGAACTGCTCCTCGGCCATACCATCCTGGTGAAACAAAGACAGCAACAAGGGATAAATCGGCATCCGGTTGCGGTCACCCGTAACCGTATAGTGGCTCTCGGCCAGTTTGATCGTATAGTCCCGATAGGCATCCTGGTCCATGCGGTTCATATCGGTGTTGACGAGCCGTGCTTGGCGTTCCGCGCCCCAGACAAAGAGGATGAGCGCCAAAATAATAATCAACAGGTTATATCGCCGCAAGTATATTCTCCGGAAGAGGCTTAGTACAGTTGGGTCCAAGTCAGTACGCAGCCCACACGAAATAATATCGTTATTAATGCCACGGCATATCCACCTACCACTAGATAACGCACCTGATTATCGTTTAACAATTGTATAAATGCTTTAAAATCCAGGTTGAACATTATATTTCCAGGTGTGGTATTCCTGACGAATTTGTTCTAAAGCATCAATTCGGGCTTGACACGGCTGCTGTTGCCAATAAATAAAATCGCTTGGCTGCTCTTTGATGCTGACTTTGCGAACTACCTTTGCAATACGCAAAGATGTTTCCATAGTCATTCTCTCCCCCTACCCCAATTTGTCCTTCACCAATGCCTGCACCAATGGCGGGCTGGCTTTGCCACCACTTTCTTTCATCACCTGGCCCACGAAGAAGCCGAGGAGACCCGTCTTACCGGCGCGGTATTGTTGCGCTTTGTCTGCATTGGCCGCAATAATTTTGTCGATAATCGGGGCCAGCGCGTTGGGATCCGTCACTTGTTTGAGCCCTTTGCGTTCCACTATCGCCTGCGGCTCACCGCCGTTTTTAAGCATCTCGGCAAAGACTTCTTTGGCAATGGTATTAGAAATGGTGTTGTTATCGACCAGGGCCACCAGTGCCCCTAACGCCGAACCATCGAAAGGCAAGCTGGTGATCGGATTATCCTTGATCTCGCGCAAGACCTCGTTGTTGACCCAGTTGGCGACGGTCTTGGGGTTGTTATGCGCCGTCAGCGCGGCTTCAAAAAATTGGGCAGTGGCGATGTCGCCAGTGAGAATGTCGGCGTCTTCAAACGAAAGCCCCAGTTCGCTGGTGTAGCGGGTCAAACGGGCGACTAATTGGGGCAGAACGGTGCGCGCCTCGCTACGCAGTTCCGTTTTGCTGCGCTTGCTACCCTTCGTTGCCTCTTCATCCGCGGTTTTGGGTTGGACCTTGGCCTGTTCTGGCTTGGCGGGCGCTTCATTTGGCTCGGTGGCCGATACGCTTTTTGCCCAGGAATCCCGTAATTCGACAATCCGATTGTAAACCAGATGGCCGAGCTTTGAATCGACGATATCACTGATAAAATAACCTTGCCGCTCAAACTGATACCGCGTGCCGGGCGGCGCGTCGGCCACACTGGGCTCAATCAGGCTGTGCGGCAAGATTTCGATTGAATTTGGGTTGAGCAGCTGCCTGAAATCACCACCTTCTTCAGGATTTTCGACGTGGAACAGGCGGTCGTAAAGCCGCACTTCGGCGGGCAGCGCCTGGGCGGCGGAGACCCACTGGATCGTCCCCTTCACCTTGCGCCCATCACCCGTGGCGCCGCCGCGCGAATCCGGATCATAGGTGCAATGTAGCTCAACAATTTCGCCGTTGGCATCCTTGATCACAGTTTCGCATTTGATAATATAGGCATAGCGCAGCCGCACCTCACGCCCTGGCACCAAGCGAAAGAAACCCTTAGGCGGCTGCTCGGCGAAGTCATCACGTTCAATATAGAGTTCGCGCGCAAAGGGCACCGGACGCGAGCCCTCTTTGGGCACGTCGTAGGGATAATACGCAGCGTCCAACATTTCGACCTGATCTGCGGGGTAATTTGTAATCACGACTTTTAACGGACGCAGCACACACATCACCCGTGGCGCTTGTGGATTCAGATCATCGCGAATACAGTGTTCCAACAGGCCAATTTCGACACGACTGTTGGTCTTGGCCACACCGATCTTGGCACAAAAATCGCGGATCGCCGCGGGCGTCACCCCGCGCCGGCGCAATCCGGCAATCGTCGGCATGCGTGGATCGTCCCAGCCGCTGACATAGCCACCTTCGACCAACGCGAGTAATTTGCGTTTGCTCATGATCGTATAATCCAAATTGAGCCGGGCAAATTCATATTGGTGCGGGCGCGGGGCTGGGAAGAGATTATCGACCAGCCAGTCGTAGATATCGCGGTTGTTCTCAAATTCAAGCGTGCAGATCGAATGCGTAATGCCTTCAAGCGCATCCGACAAAGGGTGAGCAAAATCGTACATTGGATAGATCGGCCACTGATCGCCGGTGCGGTAGTGATGGGCGTGGCGAATGCGAAAAAGCAGTGGGTCGCGCAGTTTCATATTGCGTGCGCGCATATCGATCTTGGCGCGCAATACATGGGCGCCATCCACAAATTCGCCGGCGCGCATACACTCGAAAAGTTCGAGATTTTCGGCCACCGAGCGATTGCGATAGGGGCTTTCCTTGCCTGGCTCCATCACGGTGCCGCGATATTCGCGAATTTCCTCTTCACTCAGACTATCCACATAGGCCTTGCCATCTTGGATCAGTTGCAAGGCCAAATTGTACAGTTGTTCAAAGTAATCGGATGCGAAGAAAAGCCGGTGTTGCCAATCAAAGCCCAGCCAGCGGATATCGCGCTGGATCGACTCGACGTATTCGATATCTTCGGTGGTGGGATTGGTGTCATCAAAGCGCAGGTGACAGACGCCGCCATAGTCAAGCGCCAGGCCAAAATTCAGGCAGATCGATTTTGCATGACCGATATGCAGATAACCATTGGGCTCAGGTGGGAAGCGTGTGACAATCTGGTTGCCCGTTTTCCCGGTGCGTAAGTCTTCTTCAATAATCGTACGGATGAAATCCTTGCCCGCACTGGGCAGGTTACTGGTTTCCACAATATTCCTCAAATTCTAGTGTTCTAATTTTTCAGCAAATAGTTTAGGCATAGTATACCACACTCAAGATTGGGCAACCTACGCCAGTGACGGGCGACCTATGCTGGCAACGGATAGGGCACACCGAGCCGCTCAGCCAGATCATTAAAATCGGCCTCGACGACATCAAACGCGGCGGATTGGTCGGGCATCGGCTCATACTGGCCATATTCCAGTGGACGCGCAACAAAGGCGGTCCGCATGCCCACCGCCTGCGCCGCCCGCAGATCCGGCGGGTGGGCGGCCACCATCATGATCTGTTGCGGACGTAAATTTAATAATCGCGCGGCCATCAAATAGACTTCAGGGTCGGGTTTATAGCGTTGGGCCAATTCCGCCGAAAGAATACAATCCCACGGCAAATGAGCCCGTTTGGCCATATCGACAAGCAAGGCCATATTTCCATTGGAAAGCGTCGCCAAGATATAGCGCGTCCGTAGCCGGGTCAAACCTTCGATCACATCGGGCCACGGTGACAGTCGATGCCAGACCTGATTCAGTTGGTCAATTTCTGGCGGTGTCAAGGTCGTAATTCTAAAATCGATTAATAATTGGTCGAGGATCATCCGATGAAGCCGATCAAGTGGCATCCAAGGCAGTTCACCTTGGCGCACCCGATCCAACGTCGGTTGATAACCGGCGCGCCAGGCATCGGCAAAGCGCGCCCAATCGACTTGCAACCGTTTGGTCCGACCCAAAGCGGTGCCTTCTTTGATAATTGTGCTGCGCCAATCTACCACTGTGCCGAATACATCGAAGACCAGTGCTCTAATTTCCATGTCCATAGTGATTTTCGCCTCATGACAAAAACCGATTTTGGGTCATTTTTAAAGATTTTATCACGTATCCAGGCTTGGCGACAACCATCCGTATCCCACAAAACAAAAAGCCGTCAAGTTCTAAAGAACTTGACGGCTTTTTATGCGGAGACCCACTGAGAAATAGTTAATGGTTAATGCTGGACCCGGCTTCGTCACTGTATTGAAAAAAGTGGTTATGCAAGGACAGAACAAACCACTTCGTCTGCCCCGTGACAGGTTCCCTCCCAGCAGGGGAGGGCGGGGGGGGAGGTCTGTTGCCACAGATATGCAAAAGCAACGCGACCCCTCCCTAGCCCTCCCCTACAGGGAGGGAACTGATTGGTGGACAGAGCAAACCACTTCGTCTGCCCCGTGACAGGCTCCCTCTCAGCAGGAGAGGGCGGGGGGAGAGGTCTAGCACCGATCTCTATACCCGGACATACATCTGCGCCATTGCTTGTTGCAAGAAGACCTTGGCCACGTGTACCGGCACTGCAACCCCGACGTCGGGCCCGTTCATCATCGTATTAATGCCCACGAGCCGACCCTGTACATCCACCATCGGCCCGCCCGAGTGACCGGGGCGCAAATGCAGACTGGCCGCGATCCATTCATGCTTGGGATCGCGTACCTCTGGCAATGACACCCCCACGTCAATCACAACACCCGAAGTGGCGCCACCGGTGACACCCCACGGGAAACCGAGACAGAGGACAAGCTGTCCAGCCTGAAGCTGGTGCGAGTCACCCAATGCGATGGTGGGCAAGTTTTGTGCGTCAACCCGCAAGGCCGCCAGATCATGTTCGGCATCACGCGCCAGCACCTGCGCCGGTAATTCGCGCCCATCGGGCAATAAGACGGTTAACACGCCGTCATTCGTGCGGCCTTGGCGGATCCCATCCACCACATGGGCATTTGTGATGATCAACCCATCGGCGTGCCAGATCGTGCCGGCGCCCGCCCCGCGTTTACCATTGCGCACCTGCACCAGGCTGCGCAAAACATCCTCACCAACCGCGGCTAAACCATTGCTAAAATTCTGGAGAAGGGTGGACATTCTGTTACCTTTTGCACCATGTTGCTATTCATAATACGTGATGCGTGATCAGTGAGATTCTCCTCTCACTGATCACGCATCACGCCATCTTTCTCATCCTTGCCCAATCGTGACGGTCAGATCCTGCACCTGGCCGCTGCGCACAATGCGCACTGGCACATTTTTGCCGACCCGTTCGCCGGTCAACAACGTCTGCAACTCGTCCACATGGCGCACGGGCTGGCCATCCAACGTCACCAAGATATCACCTTGCAAGAGATTACCTTGCGCAGCCGGACTGTCTGCTTCTACCGACATGAACATCAAGCCGGTCTCTTGGCTGAGTTGCTGTTGCAGCGCATCGGTCAGACGCACCGGCTGAATGCCAACCCCCAGATAGCCACGCGGCATTTTGCCATGCGCCAGGATCGTTTCGACGGCCTTTTTCACGGTGGCTGCGGGCACAGCCACACTCACGCCGCGCACCAACGAAGAGGAATTGATCCCAGCCACTCGGCCACTGGCATCGAGGAGAGGACCACCGGAAAAGCCGGGATACATCACCACATCGGTTTGCAGATAATGGTCAATATCGCCACCGGCCTGGGTGCGCCAAGCGCCGCCCAGCGCGCTGACAATGCCGAGCGTCGCCTGAACGGTTTTGCCCGGTCGCCCTAGCGCCAGCATCAAATGTCCGACGCGCAGATCATTCGCATCCACCCAGGTGGCAGCGGTCAGATTGCTCGCCTCGGCTTTTAAGACCGCCAGATCAGTGTTGGGATCGCGCCCAACCAACGTGGCATTGACCGTGCTGCCGTCGGCTAGGCCAATCTTAATATTATCATCACGCTCGACCACGTGATGCGAAGTTACGATGACCCCAGCGCTCGACCAGACGACCCCACTGGCCGCCATGCGCCCGCGCGCTTCCACCCGGACAATCTGCGGACCGGCCGCTTCTACCAGACCAGACATGGCATCGGAGAGAGTTTGTAATGTTTCAGACATGAGAAGTTCCTTTTGATTGACGATTTTAGATTGACGATTGACGAAGGCACGCACAAAATGAGCTTATGGCTTACTTGCTCGCCCGTTGCAAACTAGATAGGCGTACGTGCTCGTTCAATGGCTCTATTGTCGCGCCATGGGAGAACGGGCGCATCGCCTGTTTGGTTGGGGAGGACCTGGAAGAATGGCTAGGAGAGGCTACCGTCTCAGTTTTGTAGGTGCGGTTTTTAACCGCACAAGCAAGGAGACCGGAGCCTGTGCGTTTAAAAACCGCACCTACGCTTACGGCAATCACCATCATCACACCCCTACGCTGCCATGTGCGTAATATGGGTTCACGAAGTCCCTCGTCTACGCGCCAACTTCGTCAATCATCAATCTAAAATCGTCGATCAAAGCAGGATCAGGCCGGCACGCGTGGCGCGCACCACCGCTTCGGTGCGACTTTGCGCGCCGAGTTTGCCGAGGATGGCATTGACATGAAATTTAATCGTATGTTCACTGATTTCTAGTTCGCGGGCAATCAGCTTGTTGGAGAGCCCTTCGGCCATCCGTTTTAACACTTCTAATTCACGCGGCGTCAACGGTTCGGCTAACAGATGCGGCGTGGTAGCGGAACTGACCACCACACCATTGGCGAGCAGCGGTTCAAGCACGACCAAACCTTGCGCCAAACCCACCAAAGCTGCGGTCAAAGCTTCGACCCTGGCATCGCGCAAGAGTAGACCACGCGCGCCGGCGGCCCACACAGCGCTAGTCTGGGTCTCGTCTTGCACTAAGGTCAGCACAGGCAAACCGCCGTCGGTCAACTCGGTTAGCGCTTCGAGTGCGCCGGTTGGGTTCCAACCCAGATCCCAGAGCACAACGGCTGGTTGATAGGCCGCAATTTGGGTAGTCAAATCAGCCGCGGGCGCCACTTGACCGACAATCGTGAGCGCGGGTTGGGCAGCCAACAGCGCGGCCAGACCCGCGCGCGCCAATGGGTCACCGGCAATAATCAGAATGCGTACTTGGTGGGTAGAAAGAGGCATGCCGGTTATTGTTACCCAAGATTGGGTCTAGATCAGTTGCACAGCATCCAGTTGAAACAAGGAAAATGCGATAAACGCGGTCGGCCGATTTTGCCGATCAAAACCCGCGCCGCCAAACATAATAAAGATAGGCTGCGACCGGCGAGGCGAGCAGCAGCGGCAGCAACGTCCAGAGGATGGCCCAGCCATATTTACGTCGAGCAAAGCTGATCCAGCTGAGGAGAATCGCCAGCAGGGGCGCCACGGGTGCCAGCATAATCGTATAAAAGAACAATTGGCGCATCTGATCCTCGGCAGCGGCCACCGGATCGTACGAGCTATAGGTCAACTGGGCCAGGACATACCAGGGAACAAGCGCAGCCAGGTAGAATAAATGCGTCAAAATTAGCAGAATCAGTGACGTACGTTTGAGCATGAAACAGGCACTTCCGGCATGCAGTGGTGAATAAGAATCATCAATGAGTTAGAGCTTACCCATTATTCTACATCGATTGCACACCAGAAGCGAAACAATCCAGCTTGCGGCAAAAGGAAAGGGCCAGAGGGTTATCGATTAACCGCTGGCGCAGTGAAGGGAAGTTCAATCTCTCGGCTGGGTCGCTCGTCGTTTGGACGCCATCGGGTTATATTATCGGCAGTGCGTGCGCCAAACGGAAAAGCTACGATCATAATTCAGCCCAGTGCCCGACACCGACAGCCCCACTGGCAAATCTAACAACGCTCCAGGCGAAGCGAACGCCGAGAAGACGAATATCCACCACACCACTGCCAGTAGCGATCATGCCAGCGGTGTAATTCAAGGCGAGTGGGCGCGGCGGTTGACACCACAACCCAGCGCGTGTAAGATCCATATAACAGAATTCGAGTGCATGAGGAGCATCAAAACAAGTGCCAAGCAGACGCTACGGCCGTTATATTTTTTACTTTTATGTGGCCGACCTGGTACGCGAACCGATCGATTATCATGTCGATGATGACGGAAGAACGGCAAAATACTGGCTAAGCCCTATCGAGTGCGCCAGTACAGGCGGCATAAAATCACACGATCTAAGCAAAATAGAACGGGTACTCCGCGCTAACTATGCGGCCCTGATCGCACTTTGGGAAGAGGAAAGGGAAAAAATATGATCAAGGAATTGGTGATTCGGCAGGCGAATGAGATTTACGACGAACCGTTGATCATCCCGGTTGATATCCCTGATGACGACCAGATCACCTGCTTGGCGCTTTCTCTGCACGAGAAGGGCAAACCCTATACAGGTCGGGTCTTTGGGTGGGATGTTTACTACCGCCCAGGGAAACCTACCGCACCCATCGGATCAAGCCTGTCGTTTACACCCGCCTGCTTTATCATCGGTGAATCTAGCATCTGGTCGGTCTCCTTCGACTGGGAGAACGGCAACCAAGCACCGCCCATCATCACAATGGCCGGCGAAATCGCTGTAAAGGTGCCGGCATGACTACCCATTAGACCGAAAACAGGCTGAGTATAATCAACAAATCCGACGCCACGTGGTGTCGGATTTTCTTTTGCCTCATGGTCAGCACATCCCTTTTGCCTGCCCTTTGTCCCAGTCTAGCCCACCCTCGGCTTGCCCGCTCCCTGTTGTATACTCGACCGGCCATTTTCGTCGGCTACCTTACTCGATCGTTTGGTCCTGCCACCCTTCCCTGAATTTTCGTTTTGTCCTTGCCTCCTCGACTGGGTTGATCCTCTTTCGGACTTCAGCATTCGTCGCCAAACTAGTTGATGGATTGATAACCTTAAACACAGACTACTCGACAGACGATTGATCGTCATTTTTTTCGTCTATGGCTGGTTTTTTTCTGAATTTGGTGTCTATTTTGTCAGCTACCCACACCAGGAACCACCAGATAACCAAATGGCCCACGAACTGCGATCCACTAAATCCATATCTATCGCTATAGGCATTGGCCGCTGAAATAATTACCGCCAAGACGTAAAAGATATGGATTACTCTGAATTTATATTTCATCTCGACTCCAAACGTGCAGCGGCAGCCCCGCTTATCAAGAATATCATATTGTATTAACTGGACAAATACGGGTTTCAATCCCTCGACTGGGTTGATCCTCTTTCGGACGACCTCTGCACTTCCCACAAGCCCGCTGCACTATTGGTTTCAATCCCTCGACTGAGGCAAGGACAAAACGAATAGTAAGTTTAGCCAAACGAGACATAAGGAAAATGTAAGCGGAATCGGTACCGAAAAACGGGACGAGATGAGCGGTGGCCACTCGGTGCGTGGCCTGCGCTACGCAAGGCTCAGGATTAGGCGTCGAAAAACGGCACCGATTCGGCGCTTGACAAAACACGCCAAGACCGTTATAAAAAAGTCTCCCTTTTGGTTGGGCCGACCTTCCCACGACAGAACGCCCACCAATCCAAAAAGGAGACCGGTGTATGATAGCACAACTCACCCCCTACCTGACAAGTTGGTGGACGGCGCTCACCCAGCCACGCATGACGACCCCACACAAACCGCCCGTGCGGCCGAGCCTGTGGGCTTTGGCCGAGTGGAACGTGGCGGACTTGCCCCTGTTCGTCCAAGAATCAGCGGCCGCCATGCATTATCTGCGTCTGCTCAGTGCGCTCGACTGGGCCCACTTCCCCGAACGCACCACCGACCACACCTGGCCGGGTCCCGTGCCGCAGCCGCATGCGCCCGTCGTGGCCGCCTGGCTGGTCAAACTCGACAAAGGGCTCAAGTCGATGGCGCAACTGCGGGCCGAACTGGTCGAACAACCAGCCCTGACCTGGCTGCTCGGCTTTGCCCTCGTCCCTTCGCCCGCCTTTTCGTGGGGCTTCGACGTCGACCAGAGTCTGCCCTCCGTCCGCCACCTCAATCGCCTGCTGCGCACCCTGCCCGACGAGCAAGTCAGCTTCCTGCTCAAAAGTTCGGTGCAACTGCTCAAGGCCGCCCTGCCCGCAACGCTCAAGTTTGGCGACGAAATCAGCCTCGACACCAAACACATCATCGCTTGGGTCAAGCAGAACAACCCCAAAGCCTTTGTCAAAGGCGGCCGTTTCCATGCCGACCGCCAACCCAAGGGTGACAGGGATTGCAAAGTCGGCTTCAAGGCCAACCACAATCAAGCCCCAGCCAGCGTGGCGACGCCGCCC
>JBBQBY010000130.1:0-15217 GCA_038318235.1 Caldilineales bacterium | reverse complement strand
AGATCAGGCCGATGAAGATTGCCGCCAAGGCCACACCCACGGGATGCAGACTGCCCAGCGTGGCGGCCACAATGCCAGAATAGCCATAACCGGGTGACAGCGCCTCGATCAAATGATAGTGCAGGCCAGCCACTTCACTCGCCCCGGCCAAGCCCGCCAATGCACCGCTGATCAAGGCGACGCGAAAGACGACCTGATTCACGCGCACGCCCATAAAACGCGCGGCTTCGCGACCACGGCCCACGGCGCGCATGCGCAAGCCAAAACTCGTGCGCGCTGTGACCCACCAAAAACAGATCAAGGCAATGATGGCCAGCAAAAATCCCAAGTGCAAACGTGTGCGCGCCAGCAAACGCGGCAACTGCGCCGCCGCTTCAATGGTCGGTGATTGCGGCCAGTTCGTCACCGGGTCGCGCCAAGGGCCGTTTAAGAGTGCGCTGACAAAGAAGATCATCACAGAATTGAGCAGCAACGTGGTGACGACCTCGTCTACGTTGAGTCGCGTCTTGAGCCAGGCCGGCGGTAAGGCCCACAAGGCGGCGGCCAGGGCGCTACCAACCATGACCAACGGAATGATCAGCACCGGTGGCAGACCTTTCAAGACGACGCCCAACCAAGCCGCGGCGGCGGCCCCGGCATACAATTGTCCCTCGGCCCCAATATTCCAATAACCGCTGTAAAAGGCAAAGGCCACCGCCGCGCCAGTGAGCAACAGCGGTGTTGTTTTGACCAACACCTCGATCAAACTTACACGACTGGATAACGGTTTGATGAAGAAATAATAGTACGTCTCCCACAGGCCCGCACCCGAAAGCCAGACCAACCCCGCCACCAAAATCAGCGTGACGAAGATCGCCAGCAACGGGATCAATATGCTAACCCAGGCGGACGCTTCCCGCCTTTCAACGCGCAATGGCAACTTGGTCTTCCTTATTCCGTCACGAATTACAGCACGAATAAATTCGGCTGCTGACAATAAGAAGTCGCCTCAGCGACTAGGATCTTAGTGCCTGAGGGCACTTGCTACTGTCAGCCGCGGGATTTATCCCTGCTTCCACCCGCCATCATTAAACCAATTTGTTGTTTCAAATTTACAGGGTCAGCGCTGAAATCACTGGGTCGGATTTCACCCACAATCGCGCCTTCATAGATCACAGCCACGCGATCGGCCAGCGCGAGAATCTCGTCGAGGTCTTCTGAGATCAGGAGAATCGCTGCGCCACGTGCCCGTTGTGCCAATAATTGCTCGTGGACATATTGAATCGCGCCCACGTCGAGCCCGCGCGTCGGTTGCGCGGCCACCACCACTTGGGGATTGCGTGAGAGCACGCGGGCCAGGATCACCTTTTGCATGTTGCCACCCGAAAGCGAACCGGTGCGCGTGGCCGGTGTCGCCTTGATCTCGAAGGCATCGATCAATTTTTGCGCATGGGTGCGCACCAATCCTTTGTCCAGCTGGCCACCGGCTTTGGTAAATTCGGCCAGCGATTCCAGCGCAATATTCTCAGCAACCGTCAGATCGGCAATTACCCCTTTGAGCCGGTCTTCGGGAATGCGCCCAACGCCGGCATGCGTCATACCAACCGGATCGGCATCGGTGACATCGACCCCGTTGACGAACACTGAGCCTTGCGTGGGTGTGCGCAGACCACTTAGCACTTCCCCCAGTTCCGGTTGCCCGTTGCCGGCCACACCGGCCAGGCCGACGATTTCGCCCGCTTGGATGCTTAAATTGATGCCGCGCAAAGCTGGCAACCGACGCGTGTTGAGCGCGTGGACATTTTGCAATTCCAGCACCGGCGTTTGCGGCGCGGTTGGCGCTGGTGTGGCGCTGACCTGAACGCCAGTCACCTCGCGGCCAACCATTAAGCGGGCTAGGGCCGCTTGACTGGTTTCGCCCGTCTTCACCTCGCCCACGACCTGCCCCGCACGCAAGACGGTGACCCGATGCGAGATCGCCAGCACTTCATTTAGTTTATGGCTGATAAAGATTACCGCCAAGCCTTGGGCGATCAGGCCACGTAGCGCCTGGAAGAGCCCTTCGGCTTCCTGGGGCGTTAACACTGCCGTTGGCTCATCAAGAATCAGCACGTGGCAATTTTGATGCAGGGCTTTCAAAATCTCGACGCGCTGCTGCTCCCCCACAGAAAGGCGTTGGACCAGTATGGTAGGCTCAATCTGAATCCCATAACGGCTGGCCGTTTCCCGAATCGCCGCTTCCGCCTTGTGCAGATTCAACGTGATCCCTTGTGGCCGACTGAGTAGCAGATTTTCGGCCACGGTCAAGGTCGGCACCAGTGAGAAATGTTGCGTCACCATGCCAATCCCCTGCGCAATCGCGTCCGCTGGCGAACGTAACTGCACCAACTTGCCGTTGATCGCAATCGTCCCCGCGTCGGGCTGATAGAGCCCATACAAAATCTTGGTCAGCGTCGTCTTGCCCGCGCCATTTTCACCCAGCAAGGCATGCACCTCGCCGCTGTGTACGTCGAAATCGACATTGGCATTGGCCGTCAATGTCCCAAATTGTTTGGTAATGCCGTGCATGGCAACGGCGGGTGGGGCTGCGGTGGGTAGGGTCATGGAATTTGTTCAATCGTTGTAAGGTGATGAGTGATAAGTGATAAGTGATGAGTGAGATCAAATGACCTTTTTCACTCGTCACTCGTCACTCGTCACTCATCACTCGTCACTCGTCACTCGTCACTCATCACTCGTCATCTTCACTCACTCTTCGGCTCTTCTTCGGCAATCTGTACGCGGAAGAGCCCACTCTTAATTTCCTGCTCGCGCTTTTGCACCATTTCGACCACGTCGGCGGGCAGCGTCTTTGCAAAATCGTGTAATGGCGCGAGGCTGGCGCCACCCTTGGCCATCATCGAGAAATCCTTGAGGTCTTGGGCGGTGTAAGATTTGTTTTTAACCTGGTCGAGCACATATTGCACGGTTGGCTTCATGTCCCAGACCGGGCCGCTGATCACCGTCTTTGGTGCCAACGAATTCTGGTCGGACATATTGCCAAAGGCGAGCAAATTTTTCCCTTGGGCGGCTTCGATCACGCCGAACCGTTCGGCAAAGAGCAGATCGGCGCCCGAATCAACTTGGGCGAGCGCGGCTTCTTTGGCGGCGGCGGGGTCGTACCAGGAATTGATAAAGGTGACCGTGACTTTCACATCCTTGTTCGATTCCTTGGCCCCGGCGATAAAGGCGTTGACGATGCGATTGACTTCGGGCACTGGATAACCACCCACCACACCGATGCGATTACTTTTGGTCATTTTGCCGGCAATCAAACCGCAGAGATAAGCTGGCTCATGGATCCAATTATCAAAGACCGAAAGATTGGGCTCAGACGGCCCAAGGCCGGAACCAAAGACAAAGGCGATTGCGGGATATTCAGCCGCCACATTGCGCACCGCTTCTTCGTTGCCAAACGCATCGCCAAAGATCACATCGGGCTTTTGCTCCGAGGCTGCTTCGTTCAAGATGCGTTCCATGTCGCCGGCATAGCCAATATTATCCTGCCATTTGTACTCAATCTGTCCGGCGTCGGCGGCTGCTTGTAACGCCGCATGAATCACACCGTCCCACGGTTCTTCGATCGGCGTGGCATAGGCGGCATAGACCTTGATTTTGCCGGTGGTTGGTGCACTGGCGGCCTGACCGCCTGCTTGGCTAGTTGCCGCGGGTGCTTGGGGGGGTGGTGGCACGCTACAGGCGCTGCTCAACAGCAGGGCTACGATTACGGCCAGCAGATAGAATGGTCGACGTGTGCGCATCGCTGAGTCTCCTTGTTTGGATGGATCCAAGGTGATTGAGGCCAACTTGGTTGGGATGTACATCATGCAGTCAGAGGAAAATAATTCGTTATCTTTGTCATTATAACCGGAAGCACGCGAAACGCTCAACCGGCCATGCAGCGTAATCACAGTTGTTATGCTGATATCAATTTGAAAAGTGGAGGGGTCACCCCCTCCAAAAAAACAGAGGAGGAACTGACCATTCCTCATCCTCGTGACGGTTACCTCGCTTACCAGGGGAGGGTTAGGGCCACTGCCATAAAGTTAAGGAAAATGAGGTGTAGCGTAGGTGCGGTTTGTAACCGCACGATTGGTGGATTCCCCAAGCACGTGCGATTACAAACCGCACCTACTTATCCTTAACTTTATGGCAGTGAGGGTTAGGGTGGGGTAAAACGTCGCTTGCCGAATTGACTTTGGTATAGGTCGTGTCCGGGCGCGTCCCACAGCCCAACACCACCTGTGTAGTAGCGCACATATTCCTTGTCGTCTGGTCTATTGAGGGTGTGAAGTGAAGTGGTTAAAATTTCACCTATACTCAGTGGTTTGTCACGCAGCAAAGCGTATGGGTGGGGTTTGACTGGCCTGATCTATTTCGGTTTGCTATTCTGTTTGAGAAAGGAAGGTAGCTATGCAATCTAAAAGTTTATGGCGTTTGCTGCCCACGCTGGGCTTGCTGTTGACGCTCGGTTTGTGGGCGCCGGGCGTAGCGCATGTTGCGGCGCAAAGTACACCCAGCACAGATGAGCCTTACATTAGTGAAGTCGCGCCTGCCGCAGATGCTGCGCATCCGGCCTGGGTTGAATTGACGGTGGGGCGCGTCGCGTTGACGACACCGCCAGCCACCAATCGGATTTTTCTCCCGTTGGTCCAAAATAGCAACGGGCAAGTGGCGGTCAGCAGCGTCCAAAGCGCCGCCGCACCTAGCGCTGGCACGGCGTTGGGCAACTGGCGCATCAGCGACGAGGACGGCAACAATTATGTCATCCCCACCACCTTGCCCGATCTGCCCAAGGGTACACGCATCGTCATTCTCTTTGACGGCCAAGGGCCAGCCACCGATGATCTGGATTTTGGTGACGGTTCGGTGCGTTTACATACGCCGGCTGGTTTGAGCGATATTTTTGAAAAAGCTGGCGATCAGGTGGCCTTGTATGACGACGCCAACCAGATCAAGGATTTTGTGGCCTGGGGGCAAGCGGCTGGCGAAGACCAGAACGCGGCCGTCGCCGCAGGCATCTGGACGCCGGATAGTTTTATCGACTACGATCCAGGGTTTGGGGCGGGAGTTGCTTCCAGCCCGGCCAAGCCAGGCGAATCGATTGGCATCTGGCAAGCTAGCCTGGCGCTGAGCATACGTAGTCTGCAAGAAACTAGCGAGGGTTTGCGCAATTGGGTCTCCTACAGCGCGCATGATAGCTCACAGGGTGCCTTAAATCCGCCGCCTGCCCCACTGCACACCACGGTAGATGATGGCGCCGTGTTGGATAGCGACAATTTGGGCTTGGCGTGGAGTGGCATCCCCGGCGCTGATCATTACGAATTTGCGTTGGCCACGACACCCGACTTTACGAATATTCTGACCAAAACCGAAGCGCCCGAGCCCGGCTGGCGACCGACCACAAAATTGGCCGATGGTGATTATTATTGGCATGTGCGTGGGGTGGACAGCCAGGGCAATGTCGGCAATTATTTGGGACCACTGAAATTTAGTCTGATTGACTTAAATAAGTTTGTCTCGCTGGGCACGATCAAGCAGTTGCTGAAAACGGACGAGTACAAGATTCAGCATAAGGACAGCCCACTGCTCGACATTGGTGGCGGCCCGAACAACATTGTCGGCGCCAATAACGCTGGCGATCGCCGTTTCCCCAAAAGTAAAAACTGGGACGCCGAGCATGTCGATGCCAACAATGTCCCCAGCTTTGGCTGGAATGGTATCGACAACTGGTATTGCGTGCGCGCCTCAACTTCCATGTTGAACGACTACTATGGTGGTCATCTGTCGCAGGATCGCATCTCCTATTATATGTTCGAGGAATGGCCAGCCAGCGGGGTTTCGTTGCGCGGCGTGCCCGAACATGACCTGGGTTTTGGCAGCGGCATCGGCGGTTATGGCTCACAAGAGCAGGTGCTAGGCTGGGCGCTGGGTACGTCGATCACGGCGGTGAACTATTGCCCATCCGTGCCAGCGGATCCAACCTATAGCTGCCCCAACCCGAATGGCGCACCGATGACGTTTAACGAAGTCAAGAGTTTGATCGACAGTGGCAAGCCTTTCATGTCGATCAATTTGAACAATGCCCATGCGCGCGTGGTGGATGGCTACTGGGAAATTACGCCGCAGTCCCGCTGGGTGCATCTGATCGATCCGGTGCCCGCCGACACCGGCGCTTGCCCGACCTGCACCAACGCGCAGTGGATTGCCTATACGAGCTTTGCCAATACGCATGAGCGCGCCCTGTACGCAGCCGGTCCCGTCAATGCGCGCAGCGATGAAACCAGCATCAACACGGACAGTGACGGCGATGGCATCAGCGATTTCGATGAGATCAATCGTTTTCATACAAACCCGCATAACAAAGACACGGATGGTGACTGGGTCAATGACAAAGAAGATATGGCTGAGTATATCTTTAATTCATCCAATGAAGGCACCTATGTGTATACACCCGGCATGACGCCGAAAACATCCGACTATGATGGGGATGGTCTACGTAAAGAGTTGGACTGGGACAACGACAACGACGGTGTGCCGGATGGTTGCGAAGATATTAATGTGGATGGCACTTATCAACCGGCTGCCGGGGAAACCAGTAACTTCAATGCGAATTCTAAGCAAATTTGTCAGCCGCATTTCAGTATTGTCAAGCCGGTCACCGGCCAGGCCACTAATGCGGGCGACCCAACCAATCCTGACAAAGTGTTGATCCGCTTGAGTGTGGCGCTGCCATCGGCGCTGCCCAATAAGCCAGCTTTCAAAGCGAGCCAATTTAGCGCGACAATTGGCGGACTGAATGCGGCTGTGATCAGCGGTGCCCAGGTCGGCCAGGAATTCTGGTTGCTGGTGCAGGCGCCCGGTCAGGCCGACAGCAAGTTCTATGATCTGACTGTGAACTTCAGCGGGGCGGCTACCGGCCATCAAGACGCCACCAAAACCGAGCCCAACGCGATCTATTACATCCCCCGCCCACGCATGGACACGGTGGTCGTGGTAGATACTTCGGGCAGCATGAACGATCTGAACAAGCTAGGTAGTGCCAAGAACGCCGCCCGTCTCTATATCGACCAGTGGTCAACCGACGACCGCATTGGGCTGGTTACCTTTGCCGACACTGGCAACTTGGCCAAAGCCCTGACCCCAGTTCAAGCGAGTGGACAGGCGTTAACCGATACCAAAAATTTACTCAACGGTCTCACCGCCAACGGGCAGACGGCCATGGGCGCGGGCCTCAAACTGGGCCAGGATCAACTCACGGCGCAGGGTGATGCCAGCCACGATCAATCGTTGATGCTCTTGACGGACGGTCAGGAAAATGTGGCCCCGTATTGGGCAGATGCTACCGTCAGCGGCGTGATTGTGCCCTCGAAGACGGTGATCAACACGATTGGGTTTGGCCCGTATACGTCGACTTGGTTTGGCCTGCTGCAACAAATTGCTGGGGCAACAGGTGGTGCGTTTGGCGCAGTGGACGATCCAGGCGCGGTGAACGCCGCTAGTGCCGCCAATGCGAATGCGGTTTCGAGTTTCCCCAGCACGTCAGAAAATCGTTTGGCGGATGTCTACAAATATGCCGCTGAACGCCTGTTGGGCGAGCAACGGCTCTACGAAGCGACTGGTGTGGTCTCCCGTGAGGCGAAAACTGCGACACATCGTTTCTTTGTGGACAACGTACCTTCACTGGTGCTCAGCGCGAACGTCGCCGTGCCCAGCCAGGCCGCGTTGGATGTCTATGACCCGTATAATAACAAGATCGACCCGACTGCCGTGGGGGTAGAGTATCGCCATGATCAGACCCATGAACAATACCGCATTGCCACGCCCAAACCTGGCCTCTGGCATGTCGATATCCGCTGGCTCGTCAACCCGCTTGGTGCTGTGGGTGGCACGGAGTACATCTTCTTCGCTGCCGCGGATTCACCATTGACCATGAACTTTGTGGTGGGTGATGTCCAAAAAGGCCCAGTGGTCGCCGGTGGTACGCTGGACTTTGCGCCACTCGCGGTCTGGCTCGCTGATAGTGGTCCGGTCCACGCTGCCTCGGTCACCGTGGACGTGCAAAACCCAAATGGTCAAGCTGGCACGCCGATTACGTTGCTCGACGATGGCGCCCATGGGGATGGTGAAGCGAATGATGGCATCTACGGTGGGGTGATCATGCCGAAATTGGGTGGCACCTATCTGCTCAAGGCCAAAGCCACCGGCAATGACAACAAAGGCGAGGCGTTTGAACGCCATGCGCAAGACACGTTGACCTATTGCAGCAACGCCACTGGCGCAGCGGCGCCAATCTGTCGATAAACGCGTAGGGGCGTGATTCATCGAATATACTAAAACGCAAAGAGGGTTCGGCGTAGTTATGCCGAACCCTCTCACCAAAAGGAGGAAACCATGAGAGACAACCTTCGCATCAGCACCGGATGATAGAGAATAATTGTCTCTACTATATTAATCGTAATTTCTGGTCAAATCCTTCGCGTTGGATAAAAACTAAATTTTTTGCTTTCTGAATTATGTGTGCAGTGGTTTTTGGTGTGATTGAGTTGAGATTAAAATTGCGCAAGAAACGGGTGGCGGATCGGCGTTTTATTGCATAGAATAGAGCAGAAGAATAATCTGTAATAGTTTGAAGGAGAAGTCTATGTCCACCGATTATCAACGGATTGCCGAAGCCATTCGCTACCTAGAAGCTAATTTTCGTGATCAGCCTGATCTGGATGTACTTGCCACCCACCTGGGGTTGAGTCCATTTCATCTGCAACGGCTATTTACCCGTTGGGCCGGCATCAGCCCCAAGCGGTTTATCCAGTTTCTTACGGCTGAACACGCCAAGCAATTGCTCGAAGATTCGCATAGTGTACTCGATGCCACCTATGAAACCGGGCTGTCCAGTCCAAGCCGGCTGCATGATCTGTTGATCGCGATCGAAGCGGTTACACCGGGCGAATTTAAGAATAAGGGGGCTGGTTTGCAAATCTTTTATGGCCGCCACACGACGCCGTTTGGCGAATGTTTGCTGGCAGCGACCGAACGGGGTGTTTGTATGCTAACCTTTCTGGATGGCGATGACGCCTGGGGAAACGCCTTAGCTGAGTTACAGACGCGTTGGCAAGCGGCGACGATTATCGAGGGCCCGGAACGCACGCAACCAATGATTGAGCAGATCTTCCCAACCGAGCCAGGTAATGCACCAAGCGCTGCGCGCCGCCCGATCAACTTGCTCTTGCGCGGTACAAATTTCCAGATTAAAGTGTGGGAGGCATTGTTGAAAATCCCTGCGGGGGCGGTGGCTTCGTATGACGATGTCGCCCAATTGATTGGTCAACCAGGCGCGGCGCGGGCTGTGGGTGGCGCAGTGGGGGCCAACAACATCGCCTATCTGATCCCTTGCCACCGCGTGATCCGCAAGAGTGGCATGATCCAAGAATATCGCTGGGGTCCGACGCGCAAGAAGGCGATGTTAGGCTGGGAGGCGGCCCAGAAGATGGCCGGGTAGAATAATAAGAAGGGCCTCTCCGAGTTTCAGGTCTAGGTTTGCGAATTGGCGTATGTTTCGCCATTGACCACCTGGCGTAAGGCCTGCATAAAGGCTGCCGGATCGCCTTTCATCACATAGCCGCGTGCCCCCAGGCGCAAAAGTCGTTCGGCGTAGATCCGCTCATCATGCCCAGAAACGACCAGCACGGGCAAGTCTGGATAGAGGGTTTGCAGTTGTTTTAATAACTGAATACCGTTCATGTCGCCCGACAAAGAAATATCTAACACGACGGCATCGGGGATGCAAAGGGGAATTTTCTCTAATGCTTCCTTCCCCGATGTCGCCTCACCACAAACTTCCATTTGAAGCTCGCGGCAGATCAGGAAGACATACCCTTGTCGCACGAGTAGATGATCGTCGACAATAAAAATACGTGCCATGATAAACCCTAGTCTGCCATTTAGGCTGACACCGTTGGCTCGTTCGGGACCGCGATTGTCGCGCGGACCCCTGCCCCTGTCTGTGAATCGATTTCGAGCCGTCCACCAAAGAGCGCCAGCCGTTCCCGAATGCTGAATAGACCAAAGCCACCTTTGATCCCCATTTGCTTCATGACCTTATCCCCATCAAAGCCGCGCCCGTCGTCTGATACCTGAATCATGCACTGATTATTTTGTTCAAACATGGTCAGCTTCGCCTGATTGGTGCCGGCATGCTTCACCACATTGAAGAGCAATTCGCGCGCCAACTGAAAGATCAACAACCGCAAATCTTCGCCCGGCATCCGGTATTCGTCGAAAATTACGACTTCCACATTTAGATCGTGGATCTCTTTCATCTGATTCGCCAACCACTGAAAGGCCGGGCCTAGGCCCTCATTTTCAAAGACAGGCGGACTCAACTCCACGGTCAAGGTGCGCGTTGCGCGAATAGCCGCTTTCACGAGATTATCGAGTGTTTCTAAGTGTTCCTGAATCCCCGAATCAGCCGGTGCGTCAAAGCTGATCATGTGCGAGCGCATCTGAATGCCATACAACAGATGCTGGACATCATCGTGCAGGATTTGCGAAATGCGCCGCCGCTCTCGTTGTTCAGCCAACGTAAGGGCAGAAGTTAATTCCCGCATCTGCCGGTTCTTCTCTTCTACATCACGCTTAAGGGCGATTTTTTCGATGGCGTTGGTGATGGCGTGTTCAAGCGTCAGCTTGGAGATGTGCTGCTTGACCAGATAATCCTGCGCACCTTGTTGCATCACCTGGACAATGACTTCTGGTCTTTCTTCGCCAGTGAGCACAATAACCGGGATATATTCCTTGGCAAAAGCTGGGATCAAGCGCAGACTATCCACATCCGGCAACCAATAATCGAGCAGGATACAGTCCGGCACCCGCTCTTTTGCCATCTTCAGCGCAAGTTTACCAGTCGGTGCTTCGCGTACCGCATAGGTGGGTATCAGGAGACGGCGTACGGCCTCGCGATCGATATCGTCGTCGTCTATCAGCAAGAGGTCAATTGAAATTTCAGCCATTAGCCATTATGTGTTCATAGAGGAAAATTCAACGTTACGATGACTTATCATAGCACCAGATTTACATATGCTCAAAACTCAGCAGGAAGGATGTGCAATCGTGTGTCGGGCGCGGCCCAGCATTTGTAAGATCAAACAAAATTTCGGGGAAGATCCAGCGGGTATGAAAGCGCCTAAAGTAAAATCGGCGAGAGACCCGTGGTTTTCGTCGCGCCAGCTGCCTGGAAGCGAACAGGCCCATTCGGATAAGCGCAACCAGCGGTGTTCGCTTCCAGGCAGCTTTAGCACACCCGTTTTCAAACTGCTTTCACTTTAGCCCTATTCTCTGTGTAGGATAATCCTGACAGAACTAAGCGCCTTCGTCCTATATCCCCGCGATTGAAAATTTGTTATTCTATGCTGACAAGAGATTGGGACAAAATCAGATTACGAATGTTATGTGATCTAATTTTGTATCACTGGATCTCACATAGCTGGAAGCGGCATTGGTAGATGAAATGAAGAATTTAACAATTTTGATCATGGATGATGCCGTTGTTGTGCGCAAGCTGATTGTAACGATGCTAGTTGAGAACATCAACGCTGAAAATATCCTTCAAGCCGGGGATACAAATTCTGCCATCGAACTATTTGCGCAGCATAAACCGCAGATCGCTATTCTCGATATTCAAGTGCCGGGTGACAAAAATGGGATTGATGTTTTAAGAATTTTTAAAACGTTAATGCCATTCGTTGCCGTGATCATGCTCACCAATCATGCAGCGGCGCGCTACCGGCTCGAATGTAAACGGGCAGGTGCCGATTTCTTTTTTGATAAATCTGCAGAATTCGAGCAATTGAACGCCGCGGTTGTTGAATTGGTCCAGCGCTTGCCCGATTGAGAAAAATTGTCGTATGAGGGTGTCGCTAAGAAAAATATAAAGCTCAAAAAATTCTTTACCAATCGTCATGTAGGATAAATACTGACAAATTGATCAGAACAAAACTGATAGGCAAACAATCATTTATCACCTATGATTTATATAGATTGCTAACACTGAAGTACTGAGCAAATGTTCGTTAATCTTATCTGGATTGCATCGTTTAACTAAGTCTCGCCGCGAAGTTTGAAGATGCGCACCCATCCATCAATTAAAGGTCCAATCTATGCAACCAGCTATCAACCAAAACTGTTCTGACTATTCGGATGAGATACTTTTGCAATCGGTGGTTTTAAAAGAGGCTGGCGCCTTCGAGATGCTGTATGACCGGCATGCATCTACTGTATACAATATTCTGTTTCGTATTGTGCGCGACAAGAGCTTGGCAGAAGAGTTATTGCAAGAGACTTTCTGGCAAATTTGGCAGAAGGCTGGCCAATATAATGTGAAAGGATCGGGGAGTGCCTGGCTCCACCAAATTGCGCGTAATAAAGCCCTTGATCTATTACGCCGCCAGAAGGTTAGGTTGCCGATTTTGGCAGATGATATTGAAGCCTATGAATGGGCGCTTGGGACCCATCAGACAAGTTTAGAGAGCGAGTTTGAACAGGAGTGGAACCGCGAAATAATCCAAAAAGCGCTCGAACGTATTCCCGCCGAACAACGACTTTGCCTGGAACTGGTCTATTTTGAAGGATTGAGCCAACAGGAGGTCGCTGACAAAACGCAAACCTCACTAGGCACGATCAAGACGCGCATTCGGATTGGGATGGAAAAAGTTGAACGTTTGTTACTGAGTAGCGGTTTTGTGTTTACCCCCACGACTTATTTGACTTCATTGCCCAATTCTTAAGTTTCCCACCCCCTAGTTAATGCAGCCCGAATGTGATTACGAAAGTAATTTTCTACTGCTACAAACAGGATCTTCAACAACTTTTCACCAAATTTCATTCTATATACAACATACAAAGGAGAAGTAAATCATGATTAACTTTATCGTATGGATCATCCTTGGCGGCGTTTTAGGCTGGATCGCCAGCATGATTATGCGCACCGACGCGCAACAAGGCACCTTGCTCAACATCATCGTCGGTATCATCGGCGCCTTCCTGGCCGGTATGTTTCTAAGCCCACTCTTCGGCGTGGGCACGATCAATCAGAATAATTTCAGCATTGCTTCGTTATTGGTCTCGTTGCTCGGCGCGGTCATCTTGCTCGCCATCGTCAATCTGTTCCGCCGTGGCAGTGTTAGGTAGCTGGAATTACCCAGAATAATCGACGCTGCTGCATTCTTTAAGGCCATTTCAATGAAATAAGGATCCAGTGTTTGCCGAACAAAATCATGCGTAGGTGCGTGCTTGTAGCCGCACGTGCTGCGTATACCCCAATTGTGCGGCTACAAGCACGCACCTACTGGATCCTTTATTCTTTGATTGCGCCTAAGTGTAGGCATGTATTGCATAAATCAAGCATGGTCCTACTGTCTTCATGGTGGGACCATGCTTTTATATCCTAACTCACCATACGCAGCGGCCGCTTTGCCCCACCCGCGCCCAAGGGCGGTTGCCTTCTAGGCGCGCTCCCCGTGGCGGGAATGATCGCGGGACAGTCGAAACAAGTCGGCTATCCCGTGACGATCCTCCCCCGGCGGGGGAGTAAGAGGGGGCGGGTAGGCGCATGCGTAACATCAAATCCTAATAAACTGCTCTATGCTTCAGATACGCCGTTCTCCGTCCCGTGAAAGTGCGCCAACGCAAACGTGACAGCCTGATCGCTGGTCATGGCGTATCCTGTGGCATAGGCGCGGCCATACGCAGTTTCACCAAGCTGGGCACGGGCGTTGGCCATGAGCTGTTGATCGCGCGGTTGATCACTAGCTGGCAAGGGTACGCCAATTAGCGCACGCAAGCTTTCGGCTGCGCCTAGCAATCTGGTAGTTCTTTCCGTATCGGCCTGTGCATTCGCTACGACAGCCAGATTTTCCAGCCTGGTAGCGATCTCTAATTGATCCGCCAGTTGGTGGGCGATCTGCAAGCTTTGGCAATAGCATTGGCTCGCCCGCGTAAAGTCAGCTTGCGCAAAGGCCAGGTTGCCGTGATACGTCAGGGCGAACGCCGTAAGCTCGGGATAATCTAGTGCTTGGGCCAGCGCCAAACCTTGGTCAAGATAGTGGGTCGCCTGGGCCAGTCCGCCTTGGTGGAGCGCAATACTGCCCAGTTGATTGAGCGCAGTCACGACCATTTCTTGGTCACCTAGCTCATGAGCGAGCACCAACAATTCTTCGCAACACAAGATTGCACGGGGATAATCGCCCTGCGCGAAGGCCGCCAAGGCCAGCCTTGGCAAGACCTCTGTGATCCCCAACTTATCACCTAGCGCGCGTCTACTCACCAATGCCTGCTCGAAGTGCGCTCTGGCTTGACCATCGTCCCCTTGATTCATGGCGAGACTGCCTAAGCCGAGTTGGACCCCAGCCATAGGCGGTTTATCATCGAGTTCCTGAAATAGGTTGAAACTTTGCTCATAAAAAAACTTGGCCTGCGCATAATGATGCTGTTTACGGAGGATTCCCCCCAGTTGCGAGGATATCTTGGCAATGTTCTGGCGGTCATTGGCTGACTGGTAGAGTGCTAAGCTCTGTTCAACCCACGTTTGCGCCTGGGCATGGTTCCCTAATATGTGTTCCATTTGTCCAGCCGCGCTGAGTGCCTTCGCTCGCACACCCAGGGGCGCGTCTGCACTGGCGGCGAGCGATTTTTCTAGCCAGCGCTTCCCCTCGTGGACATGGCCATGCCGACCCCAAAAGAACCGTAAGGCCCCACAGACGCGCAAGGCGGATGTATCGTCACCCGTTGCGAGCGCCCAAGTGAGGGCCGCGCGCAGGTTGTTGTGTTCGGTCTCCAGGCGGCCTAGCCAGGTTGCCACCTGTGAACCGCGTAACTCAGGTTCTGCGGTCTCTGCCAGTTGTAAGTAATAGGCAACATGTCGCCGTTGCGTTAGATCTGCTTCCTGGCTGGCCTGCAATTGTTCACGCGCGTATTCACGCAGCGTTTCCAATAGCAGAAAGCGCCGTCCCGCCGCCACACTTGGGGCGGCAGCGATGGGTTGAACAGCCGCCTGCACCAGGTGTTTGTTGAGCAATGCTTGCAAGGCCGCCGCGTCAAAGCCAAAGTGAGTCACGGCCGCTAGGTCAAAGCCATCGACAAAAACGCCTAATGTCCGAAACAACCTGCGTTCGTGTTCATCCAACAAAGCATAACTATATTGAAT
>JBBQBY010000129.1:0-15398 GCA_038318235.1 Caldilineales bacterium | reverse complement strand
GGCTCAGGGTGTTGCGGAAAAGGATATTCAGACATCCGGTTTTAGCATCTATGCCGAGCGTTATAATCAAGAAGGTTCCGACCCCAGTGAACAGATTCGCTATCATGTTAGCAATAACGTGGCGGTAGTAATCCGTGATCTGGACAAGGTGGGTGATACATTGGATGCTGCGATTGAAGCGGGGGCCAACAATATTTATGGCGTCACTTTCAGCGTCAGCGACCCCACGAAGTTGGAATCGGAGACCCGTGCCAAGGCTATCGATGATGCCAAAGCGAAAGCCGCCGATTTGGCTAAATTGACCGGCGTTACCGTGGGTGACGTGGTGAGTATCAGCGAAGTGATTGGCGGTAATGGCGGCGGTGCTTATCAAAGCAACTTTTCCAAAGCGGCTATGGGCATGGGTGGTGGCGGAGCTACACCAGTTAACCCCGGCGAATTAGAACTGTCGATGCAATTGCAAGTGGTTTATTCGATTGCAAAATAACCAACATGCGAAGTAGCAGGCCAAGTTAATCGGATAAAAAAAGCGGGCTAAAATATTTAGCCCGCTTTTTTTATCCGATTAAACACGGTTTAATAACTTTAGTTACGTAGGCATGTTCGTAGGGGTGTGATTGATCACGCCCCGCCTGTCTAGCGCAATGCAATCGGGACGCGGGGTTAACCCGTGCGTAACCCGCCCTAATAAGAGAAATCAGATGGTCTTGCAACGGGGGTCGATGCTGGCAAAAATACTTGAAATGTCGTCCCCAAACCTGGTGTGCTGCATACCTGGATGGCGCCTTTATGGATCTTGATAATATCAATCGTTGCCGTCAAGCCAATTCCGGTGCCCGTTGGCTTCGTGGTAAATTGTGGCTCGAAAATGTGATTGAGCACCGCTTGTTGCATGCCAATTCCCGTGTCAATGACTTGTAAATAGATATAATCTTCGGTCGGTACACTTTGTAGGCTAAATTGTTGGTACATGTCAAGCCTAGAGGCGTTACCCGTGCCAATCGTAATCCGTCCAGGTGTCTCCTCGATCGCTTCTGCTGCATTGAGCAGCAAATTCATCGTCACTTGTTGCATTTGCGTGACATTGGCTAGCACAGAATTTAGATTCGTTTTCAGTTGAAATCTGATCTCTGCCTTACTAATTAGCTTTGGCTCCAGCAATTCCACTGTATCCTGCACCATCCTATTTAGATCAATGTCAACTAGCTCGGTGATCTGATGACTCATGTCAATCAGCAGTTGGCCTGAAATATCCGCGGCGCGTTTCGTCGCCCGCATCGTGCGTTCAATATAGCGGTGAGCGGGATGGTCGGCGGGTAATTTGGTGAGGGCAATCGAAGAATGGCTGAGAATAATCGCGAGCAAATTGTTAAAGTCGTGAAGAAGGCCGGTGGACCACCAATCCCCATGCTCGGCATTTTGCTTAGTGTAGTGATCTGATTCGGCTGAATCGACAGCGAGTGAATTATTGAGTGGATAGGAACCAGGAAAATAAGCAACAGATGATGTATGTTGCAGCGAGCTATCAGTTTCAGAAAGATCGCTGGCCTGCCGATGCAAATGGGTTTGGGTAAGCAAAATAATTACTCGCTTTAGTGCTCAGTTTGAAACATGCTGATGTGATAGGCAGCATATGTGCAGTGCATGATGGCATTGTTTTCCAGTGAAATATGCTACTCCGTAAAAAATGGGTTATATTCTCAACGAAACAGGGAGAATATAACCCATAAAATTCTCGAAAGCCAGACTGAAGCGGCTGACATTGGGCTTAAGTAGTTGATTGCTCGCCGACTAGGCAAATTTAGGCAACCGCATAAACTTTATGTAGCCAGGTAGTTGGCTGAAGCTCCCCCAATGGCTTTTCTGTGGTCGAACTCTTGGTTAGCAGTTGAAGAACAAAATCGCGCAATGTCGAAGCTTTAATCGTGCGAATCTGTTGCACTTCTTCCGGTGTCAAGGCAAATGTTTCACCGTTATAACCACTGGTCACGGCCTGGATTGGGTCGGCGAGCAGTAAACTGCAAAACTTGCGATTGACAACTGCTGCCGTCAGCAACCGATTGATCTCTTTGCTTTGGGGCAAAGTTTGGGTGGCTAAGTCGGTCTGACTCGGCCGTTTTCGATAATCGCGACGTTCTACACTTTCACGAGCGAGGGCTAGGGTTGGCATCATAAAATTTCTCGCCTTCTACTTATATGACGGTAAATGTTAATCGAATGGCGGTAAATGTTGATCGAACGGCATTTCATAAATATCATGTACCTTATTGGTTAGGATAATAGTGATTGGTTTGGAAGCTTATTCAACTTAGGTCCACCTGATTTCCACAGGAGCCAAACAGCACCAAGGGCAATTAACAGATCGCCCAGGCTAAAAGCTGCCTTGTAAGGAAACCAACTGGGTAACACGAAGCGGTCAGACAGCCACCCGAGTCGCGTTTGCGCTGGCGATAAAAGGATGTCTTTTGAGTTGCCAACACGGCTACCCAGTTGCCAATCCGTGATTGGCGCATCTAACTTCAGCTTCGTCAAAGTTTCCCGACTGATGGGCATCAGCCCGCCATTCAAAATGATGACGGTTAAGTTTAAAATCAAGCCTAGCCCAAGCATCCAAAAGGCGCTATGTTTACGGTTGAACCAAGCAAATAGCAGCAAAATTGCCTGTGAACTAACCAACGCGACTGCCGCAAACTCCGTCGTGATTAATCTACGCGTGATTGGTAAATAAAAGGCGCCCCATTGTGGTATAAAGGCAATAAGCACCAGCCAAGTCGCGTGCAAATCGGGTATCAAAAACGACCGTTTGCCAATCCATGCCCGTACTGCGCCCACCAAAAGCCCAACAAGAATGGCCAAAAGTAAGATCAATGATTCACCGCAGAAAATGTGAATTTATTTTTGTTAAAAAATGACATCAATCAGTGACCGCTGTGATTAATGATTGCCGGTATAAGGGGCGCCAGCGCCCAAAACAAAGAGAATCAACGTCCCAATCGCTAAGGCGGCCCGCACATGCTGTTGGTTTAGGCGGCTGGCTTTTACGCTCATGTTGAACAGTTGGCTTTTCATAGTTGTTTTCTCCTTCAACAAGTTATATTGCGACCATTGTGGTCAATTTGTTCTGTCTAGCTGGTTGTTCTGTCTAGCTGGTTGTTTTGTCTAGCTGGTTGTTTTGTCTAACTGACTATTTTTTTATTCTCGCATCGGGTAGGCATCAAAGGTGGCATCAAAACAGGCTCAAACGACCCCAGTTTTTCGAGATTTAATAAAATTGAAGAAACCTGATCGAGAAAGTCGATAAAGCATGCATGAGGTGCGAATAACGAGTTAGGAACCATCTGCATTCGTAACTTGGCATGCTCAACTCGAAGCGGCCTCAACCGGCGAGTTTATCTGTTTTGTCTATATAGATCGCTAGCGCTGAGATTGTAGGACAATTATCATGTAAATGTTGTTACATTTATTTTGCAAATAAATATTATTATCTTAATTGGGAGGTTTGTGAAATTGAAAAATAGGCGGTGGGAGGCGTACTAAGCGATGGCAGAGGATAAAGTTTGAGGGGATGGCTTGGATCTAAAGTAGCTTGACTTCCCGAACGGCCAAAGTTAGTTTCAGCTTGCTACAAAACCCAAGAATATTCGCGTAGTCATGAATTCGGCGATCGTTAGTCCTATGCAAAGCTGATTTTATTCGTTTTTGTTGAGATTTGTGACGCGCAGAAAGGTGGTTGATTTTAGAACTATTTGAGGGATCGAGCGTGCCTTAGACGACGGGCGCGGCATTACGCCGTTTTATCGTTTTCTTTTGTATGCCTAGCGTAGGTAATTGGCAGCCAGCAATTGCAGAGAGATCACCGAGTAAACAGTGGGGTTTTAGCGCATTAACGCGGCATATAGCTCAATCGTTTGTGGGGAGGGTGGGGCATCGATTTCATCCAAAAGCGCCCGCTCGCATTGTGCGTACTGGCGGGCAATCGCGCTGCGATTACCCATCGCGGCATGGATGCGCATGACCAAGCGGTGGGCATCCTCTAAACAAGGATCATCGAGCAAAATTCGTTGGCAGCTGGCCAAAGCGGCGTGATGCGCGCCGGTTTCCAGTTGTAACTCGGCGAGGGTTAGGCTGGTGTCTGTGAAGATCTGTTGCAGATGTTCGCGTTCTGCCCAGACCCAGGTTGCATCAACATCGGGTAGAAAGGGGCCGTGATAGAGTTTCGTGGCGCTGGTATAGGCTGCAATCTGGGCCGCTAGATCGGTGGCCGTATTGCCTTCTTCGATTTTTTGCAGGAAAATTTCCAGATCATACTCATAATCCAACACGCTGTTGAAGCGATAAATCTCATCTTCAAAAAGAATAACCTCTGGATTTAAGGCGCTCCGCAGCCGGTACAGCGTATTTTTAAAGCGGGTTTTTAAGTCTGAGGGCGCAGCATCGGGCCAAAAGAGCGTACCAATTTGTTCCTTTGTGAGCCCTGCAGGATGGGCTACCAGACAAAAGAAGAGATCACGCGCCGCCTGTGTTTGCCATTTGCTGCTGCTGATCAGCTTGCCATCCACAATGACTTCGGCGCGGCCAAAGGCACGGATGACTAGTTTGGGCGGAATATGAGCGAAGAGCGCCGCCAACTCTGGTGAGATGGCCTGCCGCAATTGCCGGCTAATGGTTGGGATCGCTTGTTCAAAGGCGACAATCTCGCTGACCAGGCGTTTCAGTCGTGTGCCCAAAGCGGCTTCTTGTAGCGGTGCGGTACGTAAAAACTCCTTGATGTTGCGCAGCGTCGTGATCAGTGGATGCCGGTTTTCCAACGCCAGCATGATGGTTAGCCCTTGCGCCAGATGAGTTTGCATTTTGGGCAAATTATCAAGCGCCTGCCAAGCGCCGGCCAGGAAGAAATGAATATTTGATTCTTCTGTGGGTTGTGCTTCTTTGGCAAAGTAGGCCTGCGCATCTACCAATGGCTCGATGGCCGCCTCAGCTTTGCCCTGGGTAAAATAGTGTCTACCCATTGCCAGTTGATAGAAACCCCATTCATAGCTGGATTTGCGATCTAATACCATTTTGCTGACGGCATTCAACCGGTCAAACGCTTGCTCCCAATCGCCATTGGCACTGGCGACCTTGGCCAATGCCAATTCTAGATAAAGTAGCAAAAAATGCTCGTTAATTTTTTGTGCAACGCCTAGCGCCTGGCTATAGAGACTCTGCGCAATCGCCCACATATCCAGATCAAAGAAGATATCGCCTAGGCTTGTCAAGGCAAAAACCTCGAGGCGCGTATAACCGCTCCGTTCTGCACATACGCGCGCCTCTTCCAAAAAAGTCAACGCCTGGACATAGTCGCCCTGTTGATGTAATAAAACGCCCAAGTTGTTGAGTACGGTCGCCTGGGCAGAAACATTCGTGAGTTTGCGCCAGACATCGAGCGCCGCTTGGAAAAGTGGTCGCGCTTGTTTGTTGTGGCCGCGCAGCGAATGGACGACAGCAATGTCGATTAAGGCGTCGGCCCGATTTTGTTGATCATCGAGCGTTTGAAAGACATCCAAGGCTTGCTGCAAAAAAATGATGCTGTCATTTAGTTCCCCTGCTAAGCGAAGGCTAAAGCCTTTACACCGGAGGGCCAATGCTTTGACGAACAAACTTTCTTGGGGCTGGTTAATTTGCTTTTCCATCAACTGCAAAACTTGATCCGCATCAGCCACGGATGCTTGATAATCGCCCAATAAGCGCTGTGCCACTGCGCGCCGCACCAGCGTATAGGACAAATGGAGGGCATCACTGCCCTTGTGCAGCGCCCGTTCGGCTTGATTAAACAAGATCAGGGCCTGGGCCACCTCACCTTGCCGCGAAAGCACCTCGCCTTTGACCGACAGCAGAGCTGGCCGGGTGTTGATGAAACCGTCGGGTAAATCTGCTAGCCAACTAGCCAGTAGTTGGACCCGGCCTGCGTTCAAGAGCAATTGCCCGGCCTGCTCGATTAAATCGGCGATGGCTGGGCGATTGGCTAGCCGTTGATACAATTGATGGGCTTTTTCCCAAGCGTGTTGCTCTTTGTAAAATGTTGCCAATCGCTCAAGGATCAAACCTTCTTCGTTTGGATGTTCTTCGGCTAAGCGCTTTTGTAAGAAATCTTGAAAGAGATGGTGATAGCGCAAGGTGGCGCCATCTTCGCCGACGGGGAGGACAAAAAGATTGCGCTGAGAAATCTCCACTAACAACGTCGCCCAAGTTTGACCTGGTGGCTGCCATTCCGGATTGAAGATCGTCTTACACACGGCTGCATCAAATTCGCCTAATACAGAGGTGCGCAACAAAAAATCTCGGATAAATGCTGGTTGTTGTTCCAGCACTTGTTGAATCAGATAGTCGTATAAGTTGATCCCGGCTGCGCGCATGACCCGCATGCGTCCCGAAATATTGCGCAGTTTGCTTTGCGCCGACAGCAATAAACCAGTAATCCAGCCTTCGGTAGCCTGAATCAACGCTTCGGCTTCGCTATCCGTGAGCGCTTTATCATAATTCTGCAGAACAAGTTGCTGAATTTCGGCTTTGGCGAACATCAGATCTTCAAAATCTAAACCACCCACATAATCGCGCGCGATCAATAAAGCCATATTGGGGATGCTTAACAATTTGCGCGAAGTCAGGATGATATGACAATTTTCGGCCACTTGTTGGATGAATTGACTGATAAAAGCACTGATCGTGGCATTTTCGTCGACCAGGTGATAATCATCAATGATCAGCACAAAATGTTCGTGAATATGTTCATAGAGTTCGTTGACAATCATCGTCACTAATTGGTCAACCGCGCTCTGATGGCTGGTCATACTTTGCAGGGCAGCCATCGACGCATGCCCAAAGTCGGGAAAGCGTTGTGTAATCGCTGCAATAAAGTGGGCAAAGAAACGATAGGCGTCCAGATCGAGGACGTCAAGCGCATACCAACAGACGGGTAAATTGGTCGTGTGCGCAAAATCGACCAGCAAAATCGTCTTCCCATAACCCGCCGGCGCGACGAGAAAGACCAGTTTATAATCAATTAGTTCGTTGAGTGTATCAAGTAGCCGCGGTCGAGAGAGCAGATCCAGACGACGTCGTGGTGGAATAACTTTGGTGCGGGTGATCAAATTATCCATACAAGGCCAAACTCCGTGCGTTTCTCTTGTGTCCTAGCGCAAGGATCCATGATTAGGCTGGCGAAATTTTATTTTGCAACCATTCCAAGCACCTTCAGCGCGCCACTGCCCGCTCATCTTTATACTCTAGATATGAATATCATATCATAAATTATGGGTAATTTGTAGTAGTAAAGCATGCTAGGGGCAATATCATCCGAATTGCGAACCTCCGCCTATACGCGCTCAATAATCGTCGCAATGCCCATCCCGCCGCCAGCGCACAACGTGATCAAGGCCGTTGTCTCGGCGCGCCGTTCAAGCTCATCTAGCGCTGTGCCGAGCAGCATCGCGCCGGTGGCGCCCAGGGGATGACCCAAGGCAATCGCGCCACCATTGACGTTGATTTTATCCATCTGTTCTGTGCCTATATCGCGCATGAATTTGAGCACCACCGCCGCAAAGGCTTCGTTAATCTCGATCAGATCAATATCGGCCAGCGTCATGCCGGCCTGACGTAATGCTTTGCGCGTCGCGGGCGCAGGACCGGTCAACATGATGGTCGGTTCATCACCGACCAGGGCCGCCGCAACGATCCGCGCCCGCGGTTTTAGGTGGAGCGCCTCGCCTTGTGCTTTGGATCCGACCAGCACCAACGCGGCTCCGTCCACAATGCCCGACGAATTGCCCGCTGTGTGTACATGTTTGATCTGTTGGGCCTGGGGATATTTGCGCAGCGCAATTGCATCAAAACCAGCTTCACCTAACTTCTGAAAGACCGGTGGTAACGTCGCCAACGCCTCTAAGGTTGTGTCCGGACGGATATGTTCATCCGTGGTGAGCAATCGATGGCCCGTTGCATCCGTCATGGGGATCAACGATTTAAAATGACCGTTCGTCGTCGCCTGTAGGGCGCGTTGTTGAGACAGCAGGGCAACTTGATCGACATCGGCACGGCTGAAATTTTCTAACGTGGCGATCAAGTCGGCGCTGATGCCCTGCGGCACGAAGCCAATTTTGTCGCTGATCAGCGGATCTTGCATCAGCGCGCCACCATCCGACCCCATCGGCACGCGCGACATCGATTCAACGCCGCCGGCGACCACTAATTTTTCCCAGCCAGAACGCACCTTGATCGCCGCCATATTTACTGCTTCCAGGCCAGAAGCACAGAAACGATTGATCTGCACACCGGCAATGCCCACATCCCAGCCCGCCGCCAATATTGCCGTGCGCGCAATATCTGCCCCTTGTTCGCCCACCGGCGTCACACAGCCGAGCACGACGTCATCAATCTGCGCTGTATCCAACTGTTGACGCTGTTGTAGCGTGTTCATTAATTGCACAAGCAGATCCGTGGCCGTTAGGGGATGGAGCGCACCCTGTTCACGGCCTTTGCCGCGCGGCGTGCGAATCGCGTCGTATATATAGGCATCAATCGGCATAGCAGACTCCTTATCGAATATCGCATCCAGGCGCTAGAGCTAGGCTGGTAGCCTATTATGTGCCTAAATTCTTACCCACGTCAAGTCGGTTGCAACGGATAAAGACGGGGATTGGATGCGAAAGTAAAAGCAGCGAGAGAGCAGTGGTTTTCGTCGAGCCAGCTTCCAGGAAGCTTCCGAACACTCGTTTTTAAACTGCTTTCACTTTAAGTGATGAGTGAACAAGGTCATATGCGCTCACTCGTCACTTAGCACAACTTGTTATGCGCGTAAAAGAAACTACTCCTGTCATCCTTTATAAATTCATACATTCAATGCTTAAGTTGCTACGTCAAATGGAGTAACAATGTTGGTGTAGTAACCATAGTCGCTAGTTGTTTGTCCGGAAATGAATTTTCATCTTCTGTCGATTAAGTTTTGCCTCTGAAAGGGGAATTGCGATGAATCTGAATACAGCTTTGCAGGATTTATTAGACTTTGCAACTTCACGCCGCCATGTAATACGCGGCAGCATCGGGGGGGGGCGATTGCCCTGGCCAGCGCATCTGGTCTGGGGCATGCCTTTGCGCAACAGTTGACCGATGTGGATATTCTCCAATTTGCGCTCTCGCTGGAACATCTGGAAGCCAAAATGTATGTGGATATGCTGGCAATCAATATTCTCACGGGCAAAGACCTCAGTTATCTTCAGAGTTTTGGCAGCCACGAAGCCGCCCACGTTAAAGCGTTGACCGATGCCCTCGCCGCCGCCGGGGCAACGCCCGTCCAAGCGCTTGCGAAATATAATTTCCCGGCCTTCGACACGCGCGAAGCCATCCTGAACTTTGCCAAGACCGCAGAAGACATCGGTGTCGGCGCCTATCAAGGCGTGGCCGCCGCGATCAGCAACAAAGATTATCTGGCCGCCGCCGGCAGCATTGTCCAGGTCGAAGCCCGCCACGCCGCTATTATTAATTTGCTGCTCGGTCTGGATCCCGTGCCACAAGCCTTTACGTCTAGCTTAACCATTGATGAAGTGAAGGCCAAAGTTGGCCCAATTATGGGTGCATAATTCAAGCCAGTCACCTGCTGCTTGAAAGGAGCCACGATGAATTATCGCTTTCGACACCACCTAACCGTTTTGATTACCATTATTACTGTCCTAGCCCTGACTGCTTGCCAGATGACGCCGTCACCGGCGCCGGCGCAAGAGGCCACGCCAATGCCAAACGCCGCGCCAGTGGCAACGATGACAGCCGGCGCCCTGCGCGCTGCACTCGACCAATTGTTGGGTGAGCATGTCTTATTGGCTGCCAGCGCCACCAATGCGGCGCTAAATGGTCGAGACGCTATTGGGTGGCACCCCAGTGCGCGCCCAAGAACGTTATAACTGGCCGACCTTCAAGAATGGCGACAAAGTGTTAACCTATTTCCAAATGGTAGAAGAGCTAGGGGCGGCGGCTTATCTCGGTCAAGCGCCACTGATTCAAGACAAAGATCTGCTGACTGCGGCCGTGAGTATTCACAACGTCGAAGGGCAGCATGCGGCGATCCTCAGCGACCTGATCGGCAAGCCGGTCACCCTGGTCTTCGCCGAGGCCAAAACTATGGATCAAGTGTTGGCGGTGGTCAAGCCACTGCTTGGCACCATGCCCGCCGCCATGCCACAAACGGGCCGCGGTGGCACGAGTTTTGCGCCGCTGTATGGTTCACGCTTTTTGTCCGAGTAGTTAATTAAAATGGGTAAGGCCATGTCAATGAAATAAGGATCCAACGTTTGCCGAACAAAATCATGCGTAGGTGCGTGCTTTTAGCCGCACGTTCTGCGTATACCCCAATTGTGCGGCTAAAAGCACGCACCTACTCGATCCTTTATTCTTTGATTGCGCCTAAGTGGCTGATGTCTACTTACCCTTTACCAATTTGCTAACTGCTTTGCAACAAATTTTACTATACTGTAAACTAAGTCACACGCTAGAGCATGGGCTTGGCGGCGCGCCCAGCCAAGGATAAGCCACAGATAACCTTCGCCGCCAACTGCGTGCCCGTTTTTCTATTCAATATCGGAAAATTCGTTACAAAAATCCTTTCTATACTGAAGTCAATGTGAAAAGCGGCGTTTTGCCAGCTGGCGAGCCCAGACCCCCACCTAGCCTCCCCCTGCTGGGGAGGAACTGATCATTCGTCTGCCCCGTGACGGTTCCCGCTCAGCCGGAGAGAGGATGAATTCAAAACGCTGCTTTTCGTTCTGATATTGGTATAGTGCTAGGTAGTTACCAAGTTTATCAAAGCTCGACTCATTTTTTTTATGTAAGCGCATCCCTATGCAACATAAGCTTTTCTTCACCTGTCTTCAAAAGTTCTTATTTCCGCTTCTTTTTGTCGGTATATTGTGTGGCTGGAATTGTGAAGTTAGTGCTGCTGCAACATCAAAACCGTATCCGACTGTAACCCCAACGCAAGCGTTGATGCCTGTTGCGCCAACGTCCGCCCCTGTAACAAGCTTGGTGATAACGCCTACGCTTATCCCTATAGCAACCGCGGCCCCATTGACGCCAACGATTGTCAGCACAGGCACATCCACCGTCACCGGCGTGATCTCGATTGCGCGCACGATTACGGTGACCAAACCGATCCCGCTGCGGTTGCAAATTCCCAAGTTCAAGATCGATGCGGCAGTTGAACTTATCGGCAGTGCAGCCAATGGCAGCATGGGTATTCCCAAAAAGGTTGATAATGTGGCCTGGTATGCACCGGGCATCGCGCCGGGCGAAGTTGGCAATGCCGTGATCGCTGGTCATCTGGATCGCGCCAACGGTAAACCTGCGGTCTTTTGGAACATTGGCAAATTGAAGGTTGGCGACGAACTGATCGTCGTCAGCGCGAATAAGCTGAAATATCACTTTGCCGTGACGCGTGTCCAATCCTATCCCTATGATCAAGCGCCTTTGGAAGATATTTTTGGGTTTGCCCTCCAAAGCCAGTTGAACTTGATCACCTGCAACGGGGTCTGGAACCAAGGCGCGCATAATTATTCAAAGCGCTTGGTCGTCTACACCCAGTGGACGAAAACCACTCCCTAAAAATGCCATTTGCCATTCAGTAGGTGCGGTTTTTAACCGCACGGGTCTAGGACATCCTGATCTTGGCTCTCTCTTGACCATTTATCCTTGCCCGCCACAGAGAATATAAAATCCTCTTGCCCGCAACCTTCACCTGATCGCGCGTTTTGTGGTAAGCTGTACTTTGTTCTATTCGTTGGACTGCAAACATGCCATCAATCAAGCGCGGTGCAAGGGAACCATGTGTGTTCGTTTTACGTCCTAGAGTTTTAGGATAGTCGTCGAATTCTGGCCGGTTTAGTGCAAGGAAACCCCACCTTCCTGGAAGCGGTCAGGCTGCCTAGGGTTAACGCGGTTACTTGTGACCGCTTCCAGGAAGGTTAGAAATGCCGCCGATTAACTTGAGTTCAGGATAGCTTCGACTGTGGCGGTGAGGCGACCGCTAGTAAAGGTGAAAATTGTTACTCAGGATGATCTTATCCAGGATAATTTTTGCCTGCGTTCTTTTAAGGGTTTTGACATGATGCGTTCGCCATTCCATATTGCTGTTGGACTGGTGCTGGCTACGGTGATCATCGTCATCGTTGGCGGCTCCCTCTATTCGGATGTTTCTGTTGCCTTAGGTAACCGGGCGCAAATTGCCCTGGCCACTCGGCAAGCCCACCAGCATACCAACCTGATCTCTTGGGCGGAGACGCCAACGGCGCCCACCCCGCTGCCAACGCGACCCCCAGCGATTTTTACCAAAATGGCCCCGATCCTGATCCCAACGGCAACCCCGTTGCCATCGCCGACACCGCTGCCGGTCTACCAACCGGCGCGTGATGCCGTCGAGTTGACCGGTTTTAACCACCAATGGCAAACCTGGAACAATTGCGGCCCGGCCACGCTCTCCATGAACCTGAGTTATTATGGCAACACGCTCACCCAGGCCGACATTGGCGCAGTCTTGCGCCAGGACCCCGATGACAAAAATGTGAGCCCAGAAGAATTGGTGGCTTATGCGCGCAACCAAGGCTACCAGGCCCAGTTGCGCGTCAACGGCGACGCTGATCTGATGCGCATCTTCTTGAGTAATGGCATCCCGGTGATCATCGAAACTTGGCTCGAGGAACAGCCGAACGATGGCATGGGCCACTATCGTATGTTGACCGGATACAACGATGCCGAGCAACGGTGGACTGGTTACGACGCTTATGTGAGCACCGGCTTGATTGGCGGTGGCAAACCTTATCAAGGGATTACCATGTCCTACGCCGAAACTGAGCAATGGTGGAAAGTTTTTGATCACACCTATGTCTTGGTCTATCCGGCCGATAAGATCGCACTGGTGCAGGCCATCTTGGGTAATATGATCGACGAGCATGTGATGTGGATCACGGCGTTGCAAGAGGCGCAGGCCGCGGTCAATCAATCACCTAATGATCCGTACCTCTGGTTCAATCTCGGGTCAGATCTGGTCACGCTGGGCGATTACAAAAATGCCGCGGTCGCCTATGACCGCGCCGGCGAAATCGGTTTGCCCTGGCGCATGCTTTGGTATCAGTTTGGTCCGTTGCAAGCCTACTATGAAACCGGCGAGTATCAGCAAGTGATTGACCTGGTCGATGCGACGTTGAAGAACACGAATTCTGTGGAAGAACTCTACTATTGGAAAGGTCGCGCCTTGGCGGCGTTGGGTGATCAAGCCAACGCGCGCCCGGCTTTGCAACGGGCGCTCCAACTCAAACGTGACTATACAGCCGCCAGTGAGGCACTTGCCGCGCTCGGTGGGTAAGCAACTTAGCTGGTGACGCAGAAAGGAACTATGCCACTGTGAAATTTTATCGAATCTGGCTGATTAGCGGCGGTTTGCTGATCGCCTGGCTGTTAAGTGCGTGTATTCAACCAATTCACCCCCCAGCCAAACCTGCATCGGTCACGAACGTCCTCGGCCTTTGTACCCCCTCCGATACGGTCCACTGCTACCCGTCGCCCGATCAGCAATGGATGGCCGCAGTGAATTTGACTGACGGTAGTTTGTCGCTCACGGCGGCAGCGGGGACAACCCAGCCAATTTTCCCCGCCGGCAACGCGATCAGCGCCGCCATCTGGTCACCAGATAGCCGCCACCTGATCGTCGCCCAGACGAGTACCAGTCAACCCACCCAACTTTGGCAACTTGACCCGAGCGATCATCCGATTGACAAACCGCTCGCCGTCTTTACCTCGCCAGATCCGAGTCCAGAAGGCATCGTCTTTGGCGATTGGTCACCCAACAACCGCTATCTGCTCTTCTGGGTTGATCCTGAGCGCAGCGCGTCGATCCTGGCCGATGGCACAGCGTTACGCGTCTTTGATCTGCAAACTGGCAAAGTACAGTTGATCACCCCTGCTGGCGCATATGGTCAAGCGACCGTAGCGCTGCTCAATCCGCGCTATCACAGTTGGGCGCCGGACAGTTCGCGGTTGGCTGTTACGCTGGGCGGCTATCGCTCGGCGCAGATCAACAAATGGCTGGCGATTTATGACCCAAGCGCAGGCACGACAACGGCCGTCGTCAGCGCCACGGCACAGATTCCTGGCATCGTCGCCTGGTCGCCCAAAGGGGATCAGATCGCCTATGCCGCGGTGGCCGCCAGCGAGACCAGCACCGAAACCGCCGATTTGACGACCTTTGACAATCCACCAATTGCCGGGCGGCGCATCTACCTGCTTGACCCGCAAACCGGCCAACATACACCGCTCAACGATGCTACGGTCTTTCAAGATGCACCGCTCTGGAAGGCAGACGGCTCGCTCCTCTACTACGTGCAGCGGGACGGCGACAACGCCGTCGTGATGGCCGCCGACCTGGCCACGAAAGAAGCTACACCCGTCGCGATTACGGCGCAACCGCTCAGCGCGGTCGAGTTTTATTACGGCCAGTTTGATTGGAAGAACTTGCTCGGCGCGGTTGAAAAATAGCCTATATCCGCCACACACGCCGCGCCCAGGGGGCTCCCGATGCGGTGCCTGTTAGGTGAAGCGGCGTTAAAACGCACTGTCCGTGGCTCCGGTATAACCTGTTTCGGGAGCCCCTTGGGCGGGGTTTTTTATAACAGGCGTCGATTTCAATCGATGCTCCCCACACGTACGATGAATGCGGCGGGAATAAATTCCGCGGCTGACAATAACAAGTCGCCTCAGCGACTGAGGATTTAGTGCCTGAGGGCACTTCCTGTTGTCAGCCGCGGAATTTATTCCTGCACGCTGATCGCCCCTCAACCTGAATTGAACCGATTTGTGCTACTAACGGTTGAAAGCACCCCAAAAAACTGCTATACTTGCTGACAATGACATAACCAACGCTTTTATGTAAAACGAGGCAACCCCAACATGACCCCTGAAGTTGCAGCCGCCGCTTTGACGGAAACCAGCCGTTGGGTCTGGGATGTTGTCGGCAAAGATCTGACCGACAAGACGAAAGATCTGCTCAAGCAGCAATGGCAAAGATTTGAATGGCGCAAAGCCGAACAAGCCTACCGCGCCAGCTTGCTCGAACAATATGGCACGATTCGCATCCTGGGCAAGTCGGACCCCGTGAAGCTGGAAGGCATCTTCACCGATGTTTTTACGTTGGACCAGGTGACGGCGCGCCGGCGTTATGACATTGACGAGTTGCGCAAAGTGGGTCAGGATCGTTTCGAGTTAGGTCGCCAGACCCAACAACGTGTCAACGGCGTTGACCTCGTGCGTAAAGGGCCTAACCTCTTTATCCTGGGCAAGCCGGGCGCGGGCAAGAGCACGTTCCTCAAATATATGACGCTGCAAGC
>JBBQBY010000128.1:0-15407 GCA_038318235.1 Caldilineales bacterium | reverse complement strand
AGGGCGGCAAATCGGGCTCAGGAAAATACCGATAGTCGTGGGCGCTCTCTTTGCTGCGCTGGAGCACGGTGCATTGGCGCTGTTCATCCCAGCCCATATTCACCTGTTCGACTTTACCGCCGCTTTCGATCAAACTAATCTGACGTTCCATTTCGTAGGCAATTGCCATGCGCACCGAACGAAAACTGTTCAGATTTTTCACCTCAACTTTGGTACCATACTCTCCACGCGTTTTCTGTTCCAGGGTGCGCACGCTAATGTTAGGCTCACAGCGCATGGCGCCCTTTTCCATGTCACCGCTGTTGACCCCCAGATAACGCAAAATGGTGCGCAAGCGGGTCAGATAAGCGTAGGCTTCTTCGGGGCTATGAATGTCCGCTTCGGTGACAATTTCCATCAGCGGCACACCGGCGCGGTTTAGGTCGACCAACGTATATTGGCCAACATGGACGGTGCGCCCCGTGTCTTCTTCCAGATGGACGCGCCGGATCCGGATGCGGCGCGTGGAGCCGTCTTCCAGATCGATATCCAGATAGCCATGTTCACACGAAGGGTATTCGTATTGGGTGATCTGATAGCCTTTGGGCAGATCGGGATAGTTGTAATTTTTACGGGCGAAGATCGCGGTTTCGGCGATTGTACAGTTGAGCGCCAAGCCACTCTTCATGGTGGCCTCAATCGCGGCCCGATTGATCACCGGCAAGTTGCCCGGCATGCCCAGGCAGACAGGACAGACGCGCGTATTCGGCGGCGCGCCAGCATAATCGGTGGCGCAGCGGCAGAACATCTTGGAGCGAGTCAGCACCTGGGCATGGACTTCCATGCCAACGACTAATTCATATTGGCCCAATGTTTGTTGGCTAATTTCAGGTTTACTTTTTGTCGTTACGGTCATAATTCACTCGTCTACCTAACGATGAAACAATTTAGTTTATATAAGCGCCGTAGGTAAGCTTACGTTTTGATTTCAAAAACCGACTAAACTCTAAAGCAAGCTAGGCTTTGTCCACGGTTATTTGATAAGGATGGTTTTATTGGAAAGAATGGCTGCCTATTTTGTGTACAATAGACGAACTTACAGATCAGGGCAATTCGTTGTACAATGGTTTAGATGAAATGGATTTTGGGCGTACGTTTGCCACTTATTAAGATATAGATCATACCAAAACAAGCAGCCATCCGCAAAGCAATGCAACCTTAGGCAGCTTTCTAACGTTTGAAGCCTGATGGCAAGATTGACTCTTCCCGCGTCCAGCATGCGCCCACTTTGCCACGCGACGAGTTAGAGAGGGTCAATTACGATCAACTGATTGGTATCATCGGGCAGTTCATTGACACCAAGCACTCAAGTTTTACCTTTTGTAAAGGTTTAGAACATCGATAAGCAAACCATGAATTTACGTTGGAAGACAATCACCGATCGACCACACATGATCTACATTGGCCTGGCTATCGTGGCAAGCTTGGCCTTATTGATCGTCTTGATCATTGTCAGCTACCGCCACGGCAATGTCACAACAACGCCGGTGGTGCAAAGTGTCCCCACCTACACCGCTACTCCAGGTGAGAGTGGCGTGGCTTCCCGATTGACAGGCACGGCTAATGCGCTAGGGATAACAACACCCACGCCGACCAGTCTGCCCACGGCGACGCCTAAGCCAACCGAACGCCTGGCCGAAGGGTTGCGTCTGCATCGCTATGGTGACTATGCCAGCGCACGCGCCCAGTTCGCGGCCGTGTTGGCAGAGCCAGCCAGCGATCCACAGACGCGGCTACAGGCGCATTACGGCCTGGCACGGGCTTATATGGCAGAGGATGCTTATACGGAAACGATTATAGCCTTGGACCAGTTGGACAAGGCGTTGGTAGAGACCGGGACGGCTAAAGATGCTTTCCAGAGCAAGGAACAATTTCTGCGCGCCGAAGCCCTGGCTGGCCTGGGCCAACCAGCCGAAGCGATTGCTGCCTATCGGCGTTTTCTGGATGTCTATCCGTGGATGGCCGAGGTCATCCAAGAGCGGATTGCCACCACATATACAGCGGAGGGTGATCACGTCAGCGCGGCCGTCGCATATCGGCGCGCCGCCGATGTCACCAACGATACGCTGGCGCAGGTTGGTCTGCTCGAAAAGCTGGCCGCCGCCTACAACAATTTAGGGCGCTACAACGAGGCAGTCGGTGCTTACGATGAAATTTTGGCGGTGGCAAAAAATGCCGACTACCGTGCCGCCATCGAATATCAGGCAGGACAAGCGTTGGTTACCGCCGGCAATACCCCCGGCGCGTTAGCGCGCTGGCTAGCGGCTACGACCATCGCCCCCGCCAGCAAATCGGCCTATGCGGCTTTGGTGGAAATCGTCAACCGCGACGCCAGTTTTGATCTCTATCAGCGCGGCTATATTGATCTACAAGCAGGGGCCTGGGTGCCGGCGATCAGCGCGTTTCAAGCGTATATTGACGGTGCGGCGCCCACAGATAGCCGCTTTGGCGACGCGTTGCATGGCCTGGGCCAGGCGCAATTGTATGCCGAGAATTATAGTGCGGCGGTGGAGACGCTCGACCGGGTGATCAACAATTATCCACAATGTACCTGTTATGGGCAGGCCTGGCTGGATAAAGCCGCAGCCCAGACCGGGTTGGGTGACAGCATCAGCGCCCGGCGCGCCTATCGCACTTTTGCGCGCGAACATAAGGATGATCCGCTCGCCCCGGAAGCGTTATGGCAAAGCGGATTGTATGCATTGCGCGATGCGAATCAGGTCGAAGCCAGCCTGGATCTACTCGCCCTGGCTGATGCCTTCCCCAAAAGCGAACGCGCCCCACGCGCGCTCTATGAGGTGGGGATGGGGGCTTATCAAAACAAATTGTACAGCCAGACCGTCAGCGCCTACAGCCGGTTGCAAAAAAATTATCCCACCTATAACTGGCTGGCCGTGGGCTTTTGGTTGGGGCGGGCCTATCAGGCCGAAGGCAAAATGGAAGAGGCGCGCCGCCAATGGCAGGCCTTGGTGGAAAAAGCACCGGACGTTTATTATGGCATTCTAGCCGCACAATCCTTGCGCCAAACGCCTTTGACCGCTGGTAATATCTTGAATGAGATCGACAAGGTGGCCGGTCCGCCATCGACCTTGTCTAACGATGACGGCAGCCAAACTTTTGCGGAACAGTGGCTGAGCACATGGGTCAAAGAGTCGACCGGCGTTGTATCGGCGACCGTGGAACTCTCCGCCACAACCACGCCCACAACGAGCGGCCAGTTGGTGGACGCGCGGAATTTGGCGAGTTTGCCCGCCACCTTGGCCGCCGATCCAGATTTGCGCATGGGACGCCTGCTTTTGGAAATGGATCAACGCGGCGATGCCATGACTATGCTAGAGCGAGTTTTCCAGCGCTATAAAACGGATGCACGGCTGCTCTATCCGCTGAGTCTAGAATTTGAACGAATTGGCGCGTATAGTTATAGCATTATTGCCACGCAGAAGTTGCTGGAAGTCAGCGGTGCCCGTTTGGTGGAAAACACACCGATCTTTTTACAAAAGCGCGCCTATCCCCGCGAATTTGAGCAGTTGATTACCGAGGCGGCACAAACCTATAAGTTGAATCCCTTGCTCTATTTTAGTCTGATTCGGCAGGAGAGCCTCTTTGAAGAAGGAGCGCGCTCGTCCGCCGCCGCCCAGGGCCTGGCGCAAATTGTGCCGGATACCGGTATCTGGGTGGCGCAACGGTTAGGGCATCCCGATTACACGAACGCTTTGATCTATCGACCCTATATCAATCTGAACTTTGGCGCTTACTATTTGGCCTGGACGCGCGATTATCTGGATGGCAATCTAGTTTCCGCGCTGGTCGGCTATAATGCGGGGCCAGGCAATTCTGAAGCCTGGCGCGAAACGGCGGGCAGCGATGATCCACTCTTTGTCGAGCTTGTCCAAGCCAGCGAATCGCAGATCTATGTCCAGATTATTACCACCAATCTTTATCATTACACCCGTTTATATGGCAAAAGCTAGCAGCGCACGGTTTAACGGGCCGGGGACAGCGATGTGATCATCTTACCCCAATCTTAGCGTCCCTGACACGTTGCAGAATAATTCAATATAGATCATTATTAGACAGGTAGGTCATTTGTCAATTGACGCAATGGCCTGCCTGTCTTACCATCATGATTGTTAAACCGTTGTTTTACTCTTCATTCTTATAGCTTCAAATCAGGAGACCGATATGACCGTAGAACGTAGCTTTGCCGACAAGATTGTCACGATTGAGCGTCACTTCTTCGAGCAGCAGAGCAAATTCCCAGAGGCCACTGGTGTGTTGAGCAATCTGTTATATGACCTGGCCGTATCGGCCAAGATCATTGCCAGCCATACAACACGCGCTGGACTGGCCGAAATTCTGGGAACCGAAGGCAAGGAGAATATGCACGGGGATGAAGTGCAAAAGCTAGACACCTTTGCCGAACGTACGATCTATCGGATGAATGATCACACCGGGCGGCTGGCCGCGATGGCGTCGGAGGAAGAAGAAGGGATTATCCCCATCCCCGATAATTATCCAACCGGCAAGTATATCCTAATCTACGACCCACTAGATGGTTCTTCTAACATTGATTTTAATGTAAGTGTGGGCACGATCTTCGCCATTCATCGGCGCAAGAGCAAAGAGGGGCCAGGCACCCTGGAGGATTGTTTACAGAAAGGCAGCGATCTGGTGGCTGCCGGTTATATTATCTACGGATCCAGTACCATGATGGTCTATTCAACCGGGCAAGGCGTGCATGGTTTTACGCTTGACCCGCGCGTCGGTGAATTTTTGCTCTCACACCCCAATATCCGCATCCCCGCCAAGCCGAAATATTACAGCGTTAATCAGGGTTATCAACATCGCTGGTCAGACGGCATGCAACGCTATACCAACTGGTTACGGGGTGACAACGACCAAGGGATTTCGTTGTCGCTGCGCTATATCGGTTCATTGGTGGCCGATTTCCATCGAAATTTGCTGGCGGGCGGCATCTTCTATTACCCCGCCGAAGGTAAGGGGTCTAAAAAAGCGAGCGGCAAATTGCGGCTGCTCTATGAAGCCGCTCCGTTAGCTTTCCTGGCCGAACAGGCGGGCGGTTATGCTTCGGATGGGCACAACGCTATTCTAGACATTGAACCAACCGGATTGCACCAGCGGGTGCCACTCTTTATTGGCAGCCGAGATCTGGTGAAAAAGGCCGAGGAGTTTTTGCGCGACGAGCAATAAAGACCCAAATTCGGTAGACGTAGGTGCGGTTTTTAACCGCACGTTCCTTGTTTACTTTGATTGTGCGGTTTTTAACCGCACCTACCCAACAAAAAATGCCAGGGCCGAACTATCGGCCCTGGCATTTTATATTTCAAATTATTGATTCAATTATTTTAACCGCCCGCCAACCGGCCAGCCTTATTCCAAGCATACATCTTTTTGCCAGGGGGCAATTGGGTCAGGTCTTTGGGGTTGCCAGGGTCGGTCGGCTTGAGTCCGGCGCGCTCGATGATCAAACGCACTAATTCAGGGTCAAACGCCCGATCTTCGCGCTCGATCACAATTTCACCTTCTGGGGTATAGTAGACCTGCATCACGGCGTCTTCAACGTCAGCCTCAGCGCGCTTAACCAAAATGTCGACCCGATTAAGGTGCGCCCAATCCCAAGTCTTCACGGCGCCCCACGGGCGCAAGGGGTTCTTAATCACTAGGCCAGCATCGGTCACCGAATAGCGCTCATAATAATCCAACAGATTGCTATACAGCAACAGACCGCCCCAGATCGCAAAGGTCCAGGCCATCGCGCTGGCAAAAAAGACATGGGTCAGGTTCATCGAAAAGGCTAAGGCAGACGCGCTCAGCATCGCGATGCCAACCACCATATTGCGTTGGGTGCCTTGGAATACTAATTTGTTATCAGCCACTTGCTTTTCTGCCACGGCAGTGGTTCCTAGCGGCAGCGTAGTAGCTTCTGCGACTTCCGTCATGCGATCCCTCCTCCGAAGGTAGTACAATTATGGATGTTTATACAAGTATAGCCATAATTGACGAAGCGCCCAAATTTCGGTTGTGTAAATAAGCACAATAGCGCGGTAGAAGGCTAGGGTAGAGGATGACAGACAATACCCTGGTGGCTTGTCAAGCTGAAATGCAACATGCCGTGTAGTGACGACTTTAGCCATGCCAAATAAATATACGGCCCCCCTCTATCGACCGACCTGACAGGTGGTGCCTTTCCCACCTGTCAGGTCTCGATCCCTGGATCAGTATTTCTTCGGAATAGCCTTAGTCGTTGGTTGTGCGACCAAGCACGACTGAAGTCGTCACTACACACCACTCAAATTGCCCTTGACAAGCTACGCCTATAACAAGGCCAACTTATAGCCGCGACCCCGCACGGTGGTCAAAAAGTGTGGCGCGCTGGGATCTTCTTCAATCTTCTGGCGCAACCGGCTCACCAATTTTTCGATGCGCGCATCGTCCACTTCGTCAATATAACTTTCGCCCCAGACATTCGTGACAATCTGATACTTATCCACAATTTTGTCGGGGTTTTGGAACAAGAGCAAGATCAGTTTATATTCGAGATTGGTCAAAGTTTCCAAGCGTTTACCACCAACCAATACCTCGCCGCTCGCCGCATCGACCGATAGCGCGCTGGAATGCGGTTGAGCGCTCACCACTTTGCGCTGGATATATTCGGCAAAGAGACGGCAGAATAACTGTGGCTTGCCTTCCACTTTCAAGAGAATATGTTTACGCTGCAATTCAGCCAATACGATAGGATCTGGTTGATGATCGGCTTGGGCGAGCGCTAACAATTCGCTCTGCTCAGGCTTGCTGCAACTATCCCAAATTTTGGTGCATTCGGCAGTCAGGTTTTCATCGATGCGTAAATTGCGCGCGACTTCACGTTGCAGTTGCCAGTGTTCGGTCGGATCCTCAAGCTTGGTTACCGTCTGCTCGATCGCGGCATCCAACGTCCGACAGACCCCTTCCACCATACGCGGATGGCCGCCAGCCCATTCATAGATAAAGTCGATATCGCTGGTTGTAAATTTCGCTTCAAAGGCGGCCATATAACCACGCACCAAACGATCAACATCCGAGCGCGTCAGCGGGGCCAGATACCAGATCCGATCGCTGAAAAGTTCGCAGAACTCGCCACAATGGTCTTCTGTGCGTTGGCGAGTCAAGGGTTGAACGGTCGCCGTGACAAAACTCAACCGTGTGTTAAATCGATCTTGCAAGGCGCGCAAGTTGATAAAAACGCGCGAATCAATATGAGTAAAGGGTTCATCAAATTCGTCCAAAAGCAGAATCAGCTTATAGCGGGTGGCGTGGATGACCGCGGTCAACCCTTTGTTAAAACTAAGCGGCACTTGGAATTCACTCGCCGGCGCCACCTGGGTCTCATACGCGCCGATCAGTTCGGGCATCGCCGTCAATTGCTCATTGCTCTCCTGGAGACAGCGCAACACCAGTTCATAAAAACCGTGATCGCTCATCTCCAACATGCGGTTGCAGTCGATATAGACGGGCAAGAATTCGCGCCCGGCCTCGCCCAATTCCTGGGCCCAAACGTCCGTCTGGGCCAATAGGCGTAACAAGGCGGATTTGCCAATATTACTAAAACCAACAATCGCCACACATTGCATGTCGTACAGCGCATGGATAATATTTTGGACATCGGGGCGGCGCATATAACCGCCGTCAGTTAAACGGAGTGAATCGGGCATCGAACAGAAGCTCCTAGTTTACCAACAACCCATCTTCAAGCTAATTTTGGTTGACGACTGTCTATTATCGATGATAAACTATTGTCTATGCAAAGTGTATTGTTCAGTAACGAGGTGTATGATGAGTGAAATTCAACGAATTTGTCCGCAGTGTGGCAAAAGCAGTGCTTTGGATGCACAGTTCTGTGCGCATTGCGGTTATGATACCCAAGCAGGATTACCAGCGCCGCGCCAGATGTTGCCAGTCACGATTGGCAAAGCCGCCTTGCCGATCTTGGCCGGTGTGGCCAGTCTAGCGATTCGCGCGGGTTGGAAGTTGCTCCAAAATTATATGGCGCAACAGGCGGCGAACAATCGCATGACTGTCCCGAAAGCATCTCCAGCGACGCCGCAAACCACACAACTCGCGGCCCGCAACGAAGCCCCAACCGCACGGCGTCCCCGGCGCACCATCCATATTCGATCTTCTTGGGCAGTAGGCGATGGCAATGGCCTCTGGCAACGGGGCACTTCAGAACAGACAATTGAGATCGAAGACTGATCAGATCGAAAACTGACCAACTTTCACCTATAGCTCAATCAACTTAACCGTCGATGGCAGCTCACGGGGTAAGCACACTCTTGGGTCGCTCGCCAAGCGTCACATCAATGGCCAGCTCTTGCGTACCGCGCAACACTTTAAAAGTTACCGTATCGCCAGGGCTGGTATATCGTTCCATATAAATCAGTACCTCGTCGAAACTGGACACACGCTGGTCATTGACGGCTAGAATTACATCGCCGCCGGCCTCTTGGGGACAAATCCCGATATATTTTGTGTGCGAGGCCGTATTGCCCGCATGCAGGCCCGCTTTATCGGCGGGCGTCCCTGCCAGCACCTGGTTGATATAGGCGCCTCTAGTCGCTTTTGCCAAGCCTAAATCGGCGGAACAAATCGGGCTGAGCGTATTTCCGCTAACGCCAATATAGCTGTGATGATAGGCGCCACTAGTAATCAAGGCCGGCACAACCCGTTCTACCAATGAGATTGGGATGGCAAAGCCGACGCCACTATTGGCTTCGCGTTCCGAACGAATCTGGGCATTGACGCCGATCACCTCGCCGCGGTCATTGAGTAACGGACCGCCAGAATTGCCGGGATTGATCGCGGCGTCGGTCTGAATCGAGTTGGGAATGCTATAATTCTCGCGCGCTGGGATCGAACGCCCCATTGCACTGACGATGCCGCTGGTGAGCGTGCCTTGCAGACCAAAGGGATTGCCAATCGCAGCCACGCGCATGCCCACCCGCACCTCATCCACGTTGCCCACTTTGACAGGGACCAAATTGTAGCCAGCCGGATCAATTTTCAGGACCGCCAGATCGCTGTCAAGGTCAATGCCCACTACTTCTGCAATGGCGACAGATTCATCGCTGAAAGTCACCTGCACCTGATCGGCCCCCTCCACCACATGATTGTTTGTGACAATATGGCCTTCCAGATCCCAAACAAAGCCTGAACCTGTGCTGACTTGGAGCAGATCATCTTGGTTAAAAGGATGGGTGGGCGCGACATCTTTGAGTGTTTCGCCCGTTTCGAGGACGGTTACATTCACGACCGAGGGGCTCACCTGGGTATAGGTATTCATCAATACGGCGCTGGCATAATCAACCCCACCTTCCGGCGTTGCCACCACAATAAAGGGCCGCGGTGTTGGTAACGCAACCGAGCGCACCCCAGAGAACGCAGCCGGGGTGAGTTGAACGGCGCGGCTGCTTGTTGACGATTTGCCCATATTCATAAAGAAATAAAGGCCCATTAAGCTGATCACGCAGCCAAATAACAGCAAGGCCAGGATGCCTGCCACCATCCACAAAATGCTGTTATTATTGCTTGTTCGTGGCTCAATCATCTAATTTTCCTCACTATTTCGTTGCAAATGGCTGAATGCCACGAACGGAACCTTGGGTGCCGTTTGCTCAACAAACCTTTACAATCTTGCGATGCTTTTATACTCACCCGTATTCTGCGCGATTGCTATTGTACGTCACCTAAGCCCATTCTGAAAGTGAGCGCGCTTGCACTTCAATTTAGTCGCTGCGGCGACTTCCTGGCCGTCAGACGCGGGTTTTAACCCTGCTCCTAAAAAATGGCTCTGCGTGCGCTGTGTTACCACTTTTTATCGCAACTGCGACTCTATGTTACAATCTGGGTATGAACCGTCGTCAATTAGGTTTTATTGTGCTGGTGAACGCGGTCGTTAGCCTGGCCGTTGCATTGGGTGTTGTCTGGGCGGTAGATGCGCGCCGTCCCGATCCAGAAGAGCTTGCTGCCCGCTATACGCCGATTGTACAAACACCCGTTGTGCAAACGTTAGATCCGGTGGTGGCGAGCGTAGCCACAACGGCGCCAGTTGTCGCTGCCGTCCAAGACACCGAGGCGCCAACGGCCCCGCCATCAACGATAGAGCCGGGCGAACAACAAATTTATGTCGTGCAGGTCGGGGATAGTCTTTTTGCGATTGCCGAGCGCTTTCATGTCTCATCCGATCAGATTATGGCGGCCAACGAAATGAAGGACCCGAATGTGGTCTTTTCTGGTCAACGGTTGAAAATTCCAACCACTGGTACGATTATTCCTGACACGGTCACGCCACCAGCTCCACCAGCGGTGGTAGAATCACCAACGGCGGAACCACCAACGACTGAACCGCCAACCGCCGCACCACCAGCAGCAGAGATTACGGCTGCGCCCACGGCATTAGCCATCCTACAAATTGAAACGGTAGATGCACCCGGCAATTTGTTGAACGAAGCCCTGTTGATCGTCAATAACAGCGATCAAGCCTATAATTTGCAGGGGTGGCGTCTGGAGCGCCAGGATGGTCTGGCCTTTACCTTTGGCAATGTGCAGCTTTTTCAAGGCAGCAGCATTTGGGTACACAGTACAATTGGCTCAGATACCAGCATCGCGCTCTACTGGGAACAGACCAGCCCAGTCTGGCAAAGTGGCGCGGTAGCTCGGCTGATTAATGCGCAGGGTCAACAAGCAGCAACGTATACGATTCCATAGATCAGCGATGATTGCACTTTGATGTTATTCAATTTTATCACAGCAAACGCCTTTATCCTTGCCGAGCAGCGAGGGATCGGTGGTTACCTTTTTACAACAAAGGATGCCCATGGCAGACGAGCGAAAATCGGGTTCTCCGCAAGAAAACAGATCGGCCAGTCAGGACAAAGGCGGTCAGCGCCGTTACTTCTGGCGCAAGAAGCGCGGCCAGAAGCCAGGCGAAGAAACGGGGGCCAAAGAACAACCCGCGGCCCAACAGCCCGCGCAGAGACGAGCGGCGCCTAAAGCCACGAATAACGATAGAGGTGGCGATCGCGATCCACGCACCAAGCGGCGGCGCCGCCGTCCCCGTTCACGCCAAGGCGTTGGCCTAGACCCCAAAACAGTGGCACCGGTCACCCCGCTGGCCGACAATTATGTAGCACCGGCATCGATTTTTATCTATACGCACGTCGTGCGGCCCGACCAACGCGACAACTATGAATTCCGGGCGGATCACTTTTCCAAAGTCAGTCGGCGGCTGGAAGATTTCGATCTGGATCTATCCAAACTTTTCCCCGAAGACCGGGCCAATCTGTCGCCAGAACAGCTAGCCGCCCTAGTCGTGCCCGAAGTCGACTGGGAAGGCACAGAATTTGATGAGCGTGACTCGTCAGTCCACGATAAATAGTGGCAATTCGTTGCGTTAATTGATACCATCTGTTTTAAAAGCGGAGTTAACACCGTGGCACCAATTGTAGCGATCACCAACTTAAAGGATCATGTCGGCGAAGAAGTCACTTTGCAAGGCTGGGTCTACAACAAAACCGGCAAAGGCAAGTTGATTTTTCTCCAAATGCGCGATGGGACGGGCATCTGCCAGGCCGTTGTCTTTAAAGGCAACGTCAGCGAAACTGAATTTGAAGCGGCCACAACCTTGACACAAGAAAGCAGTTTGATTGCCACTGGCTTGGTCAAGGCAGAAGCGCGCGCGCCGGGCATTCCGGGTGGCTACGAAGTGGATGTTCGCAGCGTGCAGGTGTTACAGATCGCCGATGCTTACCCGATTTCGCCCAAGGAACATGGCATCGAATTTTTAATGCAGAATCGCCATCTCTGGCTGCGTTCGTCACGCCAATGGGCCACGATGCGCGTGCGAGCCGTGATCATGCAGGCGATCCGTGAATGGTTGGATGGCAACGGTTTCCTGAATGTTGATACGCCGATTATCACGCCGGCTGCGGCCGAAGGCACGAGTACGCTCTTTGAAATTGACTATCACGGCGAACCCGCTTACCTCGCGCAGACCGGTCAGCTTTACAATGAAGCCGATATCTTCGCCTTTGGCAAGGTCTATTGTTTTGGCCCAACCTTCCGCGCCGAAAAGAGTAAAACGCGCCGCCATTTGCAGGAATTTTGGATGGTCGAACCCGAAATCGCTTTCTGCAATTTAGAACAGTTGATGGAAGTCGAAGAACAATTTGTCAGCCATATCGTGCAGCGTTGCCTGCGCGATTGTGCAGCCGAACTGAAAGTGCTCGAGCGGGATCTGACGCATCTGCAAAAAGTAGCCCCGCCTTTCCCGCGCTTGCACTATGACGAGGCGGTGAAAATGATCAACGCCGCAGCACAAAAGGGTGAACTGGTCCCTGGTTATCCCGATACCGTACCGCCCATCGAATGGGGCGACGACTTTGGCAGCCCGCACGAAACCTACCTGGCTGCCCAATTTGAAAAACCGGTTTTAGTCCATCACTACCCGACGCAAGTCAAAGCCTTTTACATGGAGCCGGAAGCGGATCGCCCCGAAGTCTGCCGCAGCGTCGATCTGTTGGCACCAGAGGGCTATGGCGAAATTATTGGCGGCAGCGAGCGCATGAGTGATCCAGAGAAGTTGATTGCGTCGATTCAGGCCCACCAATTGCCCCAAGAGATTTACCAATGGTATGTCGATTTGCGCCGTTATGGCTCGGTGGTGCATAGCGGTTTCGGCCTGGGTCTGGAGCGTACTGTGATGTGGGTCTGTGGGCTGGACCATGTGCGCGAAACGATAGCCTTCCCGCGTACGTTGACGAATATGCGACCCTAACGATTTACGATTTCAGATTTACGATTTACGCTCGAAGACGAGACTGCTTGTAAATCGTAAATCAAAAATCAAAAATCGTAAATTCTCTTATGATTTTTCTAATTACGCTGCTCTTTTCCACTACGCTAACCTATCTGCTAACCCCTTTGGTGGCGCGCTTGGGGCATCGGCTGGGGCTGGTTGACCAGCCAGGCGGGCGTCGGCGGCACACAGGTGTCATTCCGCGCACGGGCGGTTTGGCACTTTTTCTCGGCTTTTTGCTCACCACTTTGTTGCTGTTGGGGCTGCCGATGTTGTTGCCGCCAGCGTGGGCCACCTGGTTTCCTACGCGCAACGATCCCAAAGAGATGGAGCGGCTGCTGGCCCTGCTCGTGGGTGGTGGATTTTGTGTGCTGGCTGGTTTTCTGGATGACCACTATGATTGGCGCAGTGGACCGCAACATCTGGTCCAACTGGTGGCCGGCCTGATCGCGCTGACCGGGCTGATCTTTATCAAGCATGTCAACAATCCATTGGGGGGCGGCTTTATCGGCGGTGATGCTGGGTTGCCTTGGTGGTTGGTCGGTCCATTGACGGTCTTCTGGTTTATGGGCATGATGAATACCGTGAATTGGCTGGACGGCCTAAGTGGCCTGGTCACCGGCGTGACAGCGATTATGTGCGCGGTGTTGGCCTTGCACATGATCTTTGTGGCGCAACCGCATCAATTGAGCGTAGCGCTGCTGCCGGTAGCCCTACTCGGGGCGGCGCTCGGTTTTTTGCCCTTCAACTTTGCTCCGGCGCGAATCTTTATGGGCAGCAGTGGCAGTTACTTTCTCGGCTTTGCGATTGCCGCGCTTGGCATCATTGGCGGGGCGCGCGTGGCGACCGTCATGTTGGTGCTCGGTCTACCGGCGCTCGAGGTGGGCTGGTTGATGCTCAGTCGCTGGCGACGCGGCATTCCCCCCAGCCAGGGGGGACGTGATCATCTACATTTTCGCTTGTTCGATTTAGGCATCAGTGAGCAGAAAATTGTCTTGGGCTATTGGCTCTTTTGTGCCAGCTTTGGCGCAATTACCTTGTTACTCGACGCCCAAATTCATAAGCTGATTGCGCTCGGTTGCCTGGGCGTGCTCGCGCTGATCGTATTGATTTGGGCCAGCCGCACGATGCCAGTAGCACCCTTGAAGCGCCCAGACGAAGGCAAAGAAGGAATTGTATGACCCGCATTCTTGCGATTGAAACCAGTTGCGACGAGACGGCCGCCGCCGTGGTCGAAAATGGTCGGCACTTGCTCAGTAACGTCGTGGCCACGCAAATTGAGTTGCACAGTCGCTTTGGCGGCGTTTTTCCCGAGGTCGCCAGTCGCCAACATGTCCTGGCGATCCAGCCGGTGATCCAACAGGCGCTCCAGGAAGCTGGCCTGCCCCATGTGCGCGCGTTGGATGCGATCGCGGTGACCCACGGCCCAGGCTTGGCGGGCAGTTTACTGGTGGGTGTCAACGCCGCCAAAGGTTTGGCGTTTGCCAGCGGCCTACCGCTGTTGGCCGTCAATCACCTAGAAGGTCATATTTATAGCAACTGGATCGAGACCCCCAACCGGCCGGCGCTCCCCGAGCATGCGTTTCCGTCGCTCATTTTGATTGTTTCGGGCGGCCATACCGAATTAATTTTGATGACCGGTCACGGCCAATATCAGCTACTGGGCGCCACGCTGGATGATGCGGCGGGCGAGGCATTCGACAAAGTAGCGCGTCTCTTAGAGCTCGGCTTCCCTGGCGGACCGGCCGTCCAACGCGCGGCGCAAAACGGTCATGCCAATCGTTTTACTTTGCCGCGCCCGCTCTTACAAAATGACGCCCACCGTTTTAATTTTAGTTTTTCGGGCTTAAAAACCGCCGTGCTTAACATGGTGCGCCAACTTGAACAGAAGGGCGAAAACATCCGCGACCCGCAACTAGTGGCGGATATTGCCGCGGCGTTTCAAAGCGCCGTGGCCGATGTGCTCGTCCATAAAACCGCCGATGCCGCGGCCCTATTTGGCGTGCGCCAGGTCTGTATTTGTGGCGGGGTGAGCGCCAATAGTTTGCTGCGCAGCACCGCCGAAAAACGCTTCGCCCAAATGCAATTGCCGCTCTACATTCCGCCACTTTTCCTCTGTACCGACAATGCCGCCATGATCGGAGCCGCCGCCTTTTATCGTGCGCAACCAAGCACCAATCTTCCCCAACTGCTGACGATGGATGTGATACCCAATTTGCCGTTGCCGGAAATCGGTAATTGACAGCGTCGCGCCCAATGGCTGCCGCCTTTGGCACGGTTTCCTGGATCAGGCACGGTTTATAAATGTTACGTAAGTGCGTTGCGGTTGTCTTTCTGTGTCAATATAGAGTGAGCCAGGCCAACGGACAAAGCCGGAACCGTAGCATAGTGATTGAGGTAAATATCCTCGTATTTGAGCGCGCCCAGAAGGCACCCGCAGAAGCGTTCAATAAAAATATTGTCGAGAGCACGACCGCGACCATCCATGCTGATGCGGATTTCTGCCGTCTCCAAG
>JBBQBY010000127.1:0-15422 GCA_038318235.1 Caldilineales bacterium | reverse complement strand
CCGTAGGCACGGTTTCGTCTGCATCTGGCTGGTAGAGGCGGATCACCGACGAGGCATCAATGGCCTTGATAATCGTCGTGGCGAGCGCGCTGCGATCTTCGTCGATCACCAGAATTTGGGTACGTTGATCGCCCACAGCACTCATGTCGCGGGTGGCCGCGCCCAATGCCGCGGTATAGATCACGGGCATCACAAAGGCCATGATCAGGGTAATCGGGCTACGCAGGGACAGTTGGACAAAGTTGCTAGCCAGGGCAAAAATTTTACGCATAGGGTGCTCCGATTAGTTTATTTACATTACGCACTGACTGGTGGGAGGGTAGGGATACAGGATTAGGGATTTAAACAACGAAAGATTCTAATTCCGTGTCCCTGCGTAACATGAGTGAGTCCTATTACAATCGCTATTTCATAGACACCCAATTAACGCAGCACCCGCCGCCGATAAAGTAACAGACCCACGCCAAAGAGAATGACCGTTATCAGCAGCAACACGCTGATCTCGCGGGTCAGGTCCGCTAAACCCTGGCCGATGGCCAGCTTGGTAAAGCCAGCCATGCCCCAATAGTTGGGCGTAAACTGGGCGATCTGTTGCAGCCAGACCGGGAAGTTATCCAGGGGCAGCAGACTCCCGCCAATCAGGCTAAAGATCAGGTTGATCGTCGTCGCCAGAGTATTGGCCTGCGATTGGTCACGCGCGAAAGTCGCGATCAACAAACCAAGCCCTGTGAAGGCCAATACTGTCACGACCGCGAGCACCGCCACGGCCAGCGGATCGCCCCACTGTACCTGAAAGAGGAAGCGGCCTGCCAGCAGTAACACCCCAAATTGCAGCCCACAGATCACAAAGACACTGATCAGCTTGCCCAGCAGAATGATCCCACTGGAGAGTGGCCCCGCATTCAGGCGCGCAAAGGTGCCCATCTCTTCTTCCACCAAAATCGAACGCACCCCCTGCGACGCGCCAAACCCGAGGAAGATCATCGCCATCGCGGGCACAAAGAAGGCGAGAATATTAAAGGCAACTTCTGTACCAGAGGGGTCCAGCGTAGTGAGCTTGAGCAAGCTGTTACCGTTAAAAGCACGGGTTTCGCTGAGGTTGTTCGAGGCCAGCGTAGAAGTCTGTGTGCTGGTCAGTCCCACTTGATCGTCCGGTTGCGGAAATAGTGCCGTAAGTTCGTTTAACGATTTAAGCTGATTCAGCCGCCCGCTGCTGGCTAATTGGGCCAGGCTAATCTGAAAAAGCGCGCTGCCACCCCCAAACTGGCCGACCACCTGTTTGAGCACGCTCTCGACAATCTGGCCGCTTGTGGCACGGGCGGGGTCGGTATAGAGCGGAATGTCCAACGGCTGGCCGAGGATCAGGGCTTGGGTCAGTGTCGGCGGCAAAGTGATCACACAACAATAGGTGGTGCCCGCGGCCACGGCGCGACGGGCCGCGCTTTCATCGGTCACCACCATGGTTTGCAAGAGCGTTTGTAGCGCCGCAGCAGCAAAAACCTGGTCGATCATCACCTGACCCAAGTTCAATCCTGTGGCTGGCAGACCCAATTGCGTGGCGTTGGTGGTCGTTGTCACGCTGCTGGCGGCAAGCAACGCCGCGGGCAGTGGAAACTGATCCGCGATGGCGCTGAAGTCAGCGTTCTGCATGCCTTGGTCGCGGTTAATAATCGCCACCGGAATGCGCAGTTCGGTTGGGGTGTCATCGCGGCCACCAAAGGCTAAACCCATAATTGTGGTGAGCGCCAGCGGCGTCAAAACCAGAAAGAGCAGCCCCCACCCATCGCGAAAACGAATGATCAGATCTTTGCGGGCAATAATCCAGGCTTTTTTCATCAGATTCCCCAGCGTTGGTCATCAAAATTTTATCCACAGCGTACGCTCAATCGCGCAAGGCGCGGCCGGTGAGATGCAGAAAGACTTGTTCCAAGTTGGGTTCGCTGATCTCAATCGCCGCGATATGTACGCCAGCCGCGCTGCAACAGTTGATCACGTCGGCCAGACGGGTGTTGGCGTTATCCACCAACAGGGTAAGCGTATCGGCTTGGCGCGCCACGTTGCTCACACCTGGCAATTGCCCTAGTTGAAGATCCAATTTTTCGGCCTCTGCGGTATTTGATAACTCACTAACTTGCAGCTTGAGCGTATCCTTCTCGCCCACCAAGCGGGTTAATTCGGGCAATGTGCCGAGCGCGATCAGTTTGCCGTGATCCTGAATGCCAATCCGGTGGCTCAACTCCTGCGCTTCTTCCATATAATGCGTGGTATAGAGCACCGTCATGCCCTCAACGTTGAGCTGCTTGGTCATGTCTAAAATCGCGCTGCGCGATTGCGGGTCAATGCCCACAGTTGGCTCATCCATAAAGAGCACTTGCGGGCGATGGAGCAACCCCGCGCCAATATTGACCCGGCGTTTCATGCCGCCCGAATAGGTGTCAATGCGGTCGTTGGCGCGCTCACGCAGGCCAATCTGTTCGAGCACCTCTTCCACGCGGTTGGTCAGCGCCTTGCCCTGCATGTCATACATCTGGCCCCAAAAATACAGATTCTGACGCGCGCTGAGGGTCGGGTAAAGCGCAATCTCCTGTGGCACAATCCCGATCAGACGTTTGGCGGCCAATGTCGCCGTGCGAATCGAATAGGGGCCGATCTTGGCCTCGCCGCTGGTCGGGCGGATCAAGCCGCAGAGCATGCCAATCGTCGTGCTCTTGCCCGCGCCATTCGGGCCGAGCAGGCTGAATACTTCACCGGCTTGCACATCATACGAAAGGTCGTCCACCGCAGGCGGGTGTTTGGAATCATATTGTTTGGTGAGATTGCGCACTTCGATCATGGTAGCCATAGACAACTCCGCTGAGTGGATTTTAGTAGGATGGGTCTGCCGCAGCATAATCGCTGGTCAACACTCACGTGGAGCGGCAGACCCATCCTACGAGGATTATTTGGGTCGAACATCCCCGACACGTCACAGGCCAACCTCATTGTATGCGCAAAATGACTTGAGCAACAATCTCGAAAGTCATGAAAAAGGCATAGGGCAGGCTGGGGAAGATAGGGTAAAGTCGTAGGGGCGCGGCGTGCTGCGCCTGCTGTGCAGACCACATGGCGTAGCAAGCCGCGCCCCTACGATCATTTTACGCAACGAGTTGCAGCGGATTATAATCGCCGTCGCTCTCGCGAAATTGCATGGTGTAAAGATGGCTGTACAGACCATTCTGCGCCATCAACGCCTCATGCGTGCCTTGCTCCACAATCTGGCCATGATCTAGCACAATGATGCGGTGCGCAATTTTGATCGTACTAAGACGGTGAGCGATGATCACCGAGGTGCGGCCTTGCATCAAACGATTAAGCGCGTCCTGCACCAGTTCTTCCGATTCACTGTCAAGCGCGCTGGTGGCTTCGTCCAAGAGTAGGATGCGTGGATCCTTGAGAATCGCGCGCGCAATCGCGATCCGTTGGCGCTGACCGCCGCTCAATTTGACCCCGCGCTCGCCCACCAAAGTGTCATAGCCTTGGGCCGCCTCCAAAATGAACTCGTGGGCGTTAGCGGCTTTGGCGGCGGCGATAATCTCAGCTTGATTGGCCTCTAATCGCCCATAAGCGATATTTTCGCGAATCGTGCCACCAAAGAGTACGGTCTCCTGCGGGACAAGACCGATCTGTGCGCGCAGACTACGTTGGGTCACCGTACGTAGATCGATGCCATCAATCAGCACCGCGCCATGGGTTGGATCATAGAAGCGCGGGATCAGGTTAAAAAGCGTGCTTTTACCAGCGCCGCTTGGCCCCACTACGGCGATAATTTCGCCCGGCTGAATCGCCAAGGAGACATTTTCGAGCACAGGGATTTTCGATTCATAGCTAAACGCGGCGGCATCAAATTTAATCGCACCCTGAATTGGCGGTAACACGGTAGCATTGGGCGAATCGGCGACACTTGGTTGTGTATCCAAAATCTCGAAGACGCGCCGCACCGAGCCCATCGCCTCGCGGAATTGGCCGTAGAGGCTGGAGAGCGACGCAAGGTTCGCCGCAATCGTGATCGCATAGATCAGAAAGCCGCTGATCGTCGAAAATTCCAGGCGACCGGCGAGCACTTCGCGCCCACTGAACCACAAAATGGCGGCGATTGCGCCAAAACCAAGAAAAGCCATCAGCGCGCCAAAGGCCGAGCGAAAGACGGCCAGGCGCAGCGAGGCCTGCAACGTGCGTTGCATGGCCGTATTGTAGCGATTGACCTCATAATCTTCGCGCGCGAAACTTTTGACGACACGAATCCCCTGTAAACCTTCTTCCACCGCCACCGTGCCATTGGCCAATTCATCTTGCACTTTTGTGCTTAACCCTTGGAAGGAGCGCCCAAAGACGACCGCCACCCCTACCACGACGAGGGCTAGCACGAGCACAAAGCCGACCAGGCGCGGGTTGAGATAGAAGACAATGATCACTGAGCCGATCAACAGGACCACGCTACTGAGCAACTGGGTAATATTGTTGGTCAGCACCGAGCGAACTTGGGTCACATCGCTGGAAATGCGCGAGACAATCTCACCGACGCGCCGATTGGCATAAAAGTCGAGGGAAAGAAATTGTAAATGTTTATAGAGCTCAGTGCGCAAATCCAGGATGATCCACTCGCCGACGTAGTTCAAGCTGTAACTCTGGAAAAAAGTGAAGGCAGCTTGCAGGAAAAAAAGCACGACCAGAACCCCGGCCAATAGGTTCAGTTGGGTCAGAGCATGTTGCTTGAGTACAGAATCGAGCAGGCGCACGATCACAAGCGGGAAGGCGAGGCTCATGCCGCTGGTCACGGCCAGGGCACCAATCGCCAGCGCCATACGGCCTTTGTAGGGGCGCAGGTAGCCAAGCAATCTTCGCCAATTGACCGGCGTGTTCGGGGTATCGGGGGCGTCTTGCGCTCGTCGAAGGGGGGCGCGTCTGCGGTTAAACATAATAAATTTAATCCTTCATGAAAATTTTTACGCTACGGTAATTTTTACCCTAGATCAGAACTGACGCTGTTCTTGGCTTGATTCTAGGGGATTCGCACGATAAAGACAAGACCACAGGGCTATCATTTAACTGACTATCCAAAATTAGCAAATCGTTTTAAAATAATCCAGGTGCGTAAAATTTTGCAAGCGCTTAAACGATAAAATCTTTGAAGAATTGGAACTTGCTCATCATGGATTCAAAGCCTTCCTCGCCGGAACCTCTCGCTGGCCGCCTGGCACCCTTGACCGCCCTGCGCTATCGCGATTTTCGTCTGCTCTGGTTGGGCCAATTAGTCTCGATTGCCGGTTCGCAGATGCGGATCGTGGCCGTCAACTGGCAGATCTATCAACTAGCCAAAATAAGCGGCCAAATTGATCCGGCGCTGGCGCTAGGGCTGATCGGGTTGGCGCGCGTGATTGCGTTGGTGGCTGGTGCGCCGCTCAGCGGGCTGATCGCCGACCGCGCCGATCGACGGCGCATGTTGATCGTTACTTCGCTAGTTGCGCTGGCGGCTTCAGTTGTATTGGCGCTGGCCACTTATTTCAATTTTGCCACGATCTGGTTGATCTACGGCATGGTGATCGTCGCCGCGATGGCCGGTTCGTTTGAGATGCCCGCCCGCCAGGCGCTGATTCCCAGCCTGGTGCCGCCTCATGTGCTGACCAATGCGCTAAGTTTGAACATCATCGCCTGGCAATTGGCCACGGTGATTGGCCCGACCATTGCCGGTCTGCTAATTGCCTGGGGTGGTCTCGACTTGATTTATTGGATTGATGCCGGCTCATTTCTAGCCGTCGTCGTCGCCGCCCTGTTGATGCAGGCGAATACCGCGCCGCTCAAAGCGCAAAGCCGCCCGACCTGGAACGACGCCATCGCTGGGTTGCAATTCGTCTTTAGCACGCCGCTGATCATGGGCACGATGTTGCTCGATTTTTTTGCCACGTTTTTTGGGGCGGCCAATACCCTGATGCCACTGTTGGCTGATCAAGTATTGCACGTTGGCACGATTCAACTGGGTTGGATGTACGCGGCTTCTTCGGTCGGTGCCGTGATTGCTGCTTCGGTGCTGACTTCGGTGCGCATTCGTCAACAGGGCGCGGTGTTGCTCTGGGCCGTGGCATTCTTTGGCTTGTGCATTGTGATCTTTGGTGTGTCACCCTGGCTCTGGTTGACGCTTGTATCCCTGGCCTTGGCGGGCGCCGCGGACACGGTCAGCATGGTGATCCGTGGCACGGTGCGCAATTTGTTGACGCCCGATGAGTTGCGCGGGCGCATGACGGCAGTCAACATGCTCTTTGTGGCAGGTGGACCACAATTGGGCGAGCTCGAAGCCGGTGTGCTGGCTTCATTGGTGGGCGTCCAACCGGCGATTGCCCTCGGCGGCGTGTTATGTATGGGCGTAACTGCCTGGATCGCCTGGCACAACCGCGTGCTGCGCCAGTTGGATGAAGCCGAGCGGCAAGTGGCATAATAAGGTCACACCTGGACGCGGTTTGGCTACCTTGCCGCGCGTGATTTTAATCACGTTTGAATGGAGATGCAAGCATGAAATACAACACCATTATCATTGGCGCCGGCTCGGCTGGCGCGATCCTGGCGGCGCGCCTGACCGAAGATCCAAAACGGTCGGTGCTTTTACTAGAGGCAGGGCCCGACTTTCCCGATTTGGAACAACTGCCAGAGGAGATCAAGTATGCCTATGGTCGCGACCGTAACCTCTGGACGCGCGCCTTTGGGCAGACCACACAATTCGGTTGGGGCTATACGGCCAAGACAACAGCCACAGCTGCCCCGATGCCGGTCGCGCGCGGTAAGATCGTCGGTGGATCCAGCGCCGTGAATGCGCAGATCTTTCTGCGTGGCGTCCCCGAAGATTATGACAGTTGGGCGGCTGTGGGCAATGACCAATGGAGCTTTCAAGCCTTGCTGCCTTACTTCTGTAAAATTGAGCGCGATCCAGATTTCCACGAACCGTTTCATGGCAACGCCGGTCCTATTCCGCTCCGTCGTTTCCGTCGCGAAGAGTGGAATCCCGAGCAGCGTGCCTTCTACGATGCCTGTCGCGCCGCCGGTTATAACCATTGTGCGGATCACAACGCGCCCGATTCCACTGGGGTAGGCGCTTACCCACTCAACAATGTAGATGGCATCCGCTGGAGCACGGCGATTGGGTACTTGAACCCAGCACGCGGTCGATCCAATCTCACGATCCAGGCCAATTGCCTGGTTCATCGCATCCTATTTGAAGGCAAACGGGTAGTAGGCGTCCTGGTCGAACAACAGGGCGCCTTGTTCCGCGTCTATGCCGATGAAATTATACTCAGTGCTGGCGCGATTGCCTCGCCGCATCTTCTGCTCCTCTCTGGCGTCGGGCCAGCCAGTGACCTGCAACAACTGGGGATTCCGATCGTACACGATCTGCCAGGCGTTGGCCAAAACTTGCGCGATCATCCGCAAGTGCTGATGACATTGCGCACCAAGCCAGAGGTGCCGTTGGATGGGTTGGCGCCGCGCTTACAGGTAGGATTGCGCTACACCGCCCTAGGATCCAATTTGCGCAACGACATGTTCATGGTGCCTTCCTCGTTCGCGACGCAAGCGGGCGTGGCCACCGATTCACCTGCGATCGGCTTTTACCTTGTTGCTTGCCTCTATCTGGCCGCCAGCGCCGGTGAGCTACACCTGACCTCTGCCGATCCTCACGTGCAACCGGCACTCGATTATAACTACCTGGCCGAACCTTTTGATCGCCAACGACTACGCGAATCCGTTCATCTGATGCTAAACTTGATCGAACAGCCAGCCTTGCGCGCCGTCATCGCTGAACGCGTCTCGCCGACCGATGACGATCTGGTCTCGGATGCGACACTGGACGCCTGGATGTTGCGCGAGGCAACCACCAGCCATCACAGTTCCAGCACCTGCAAGATGGGCCCAAGCAGCGACCCGCTGGCGGTGGTTGATCAATTTGGCAAAGTACACGGCCTAGAACAGTTGCGCGTGGCCGATGCCTCGATCATGCCCGATTGCATCCGCGCCAACACGAATGTGACGAGTATGGTGATTGGGGAAAGAATCGCGGATTTTATGCGGTGGGAATTGTAGATAACTGCACTGGTTAGGGCCGATAAATCCATAAACAGAAGAACGACTATGAAAGATAAGTCTATCTTCTAAATATAAATAGCTACCCTAAAGCCTTATGCACCATCGGATAAGCAACACTGCTTATCCGATGGTGCATAAGGCTTTCATCACATAATTATCTAAATTCCTTACAATAATCAATCTTTTTTACGATTTGTACTAATGGCGGTATGCCTGCTACTTCAGCAAGGACATTTCCATACTCAAGTAAGATTATCCAAATACTCTGCATCCACCTGCTGCCAAAATTCGTCATGTGGAATGCCGCCCGTTGCTTGAATATCTTGACGTGATGCCGCAAGAATAGATCGAAACTTGGTCGAATAAGCTAAAATCAGGCGTTCAATTTCGTCTTCATCAACAATATTTAGAATAACGGCAGTCGGTTTGCCATTGCGGGTAATGATTACCGGTCCCGCTTCACTCTCTTTTAAATAAGCACTAAAATGCGCTTTGACATCAGCCACGCTAGCAATTTTCATAGTTCTACCTCCTCACCGCCAATATACAAACGATTGCCTTCTTTCTCACCAATCGCCAAGACGTTCACCACACCATGCTCACGGTTCGATTCATAAAAGATGCGGAAACGATTGTTAGGGCCGAAACGAATTTCCCAAGTTGTCGGATCAAAGAGAATTGATTCATTAACTGGTTTGCGATTTCTTGTTCTTATATCCGGTTCATAGCTCAATTGTTCTTCCACTGTCGCTTTGATCAAGGGATGATATTTGCGCTCAATTATGCGCAGATGAATCAGAAAGCGGGATGTATAGATCAGCGTAAAGCGTTGTGTCAGCATGACCTTTATTATGGTCATTTTTTAAAAAATTGTCAAATGGCTTTAGGCATCAGGACAATAGCTATAGCACGAACGCGACTCGATCATCTATGTAAATCTAGTACATCTGGGCGTAAATAACTATCAAGTATTTTCACTGTACAAAATGTACTTTATCGGTGTACGGAGTACGTTTTTCGCAGTTTTGACTTTATATCTATTTGCGCCCTAGTGTACTAGTCTATTTAATGTCAACAGACTTTTATGGCTGGAGCAATTTGTGCTTTGCAATTCAACCTACGCCAGCCTTATCTGCTTAATTTTTTACCGTATCTTTACAATTGATAACTAACGTTAGTTACGTTAGTATATAAGCATGCTAACCGATAACGATAACTTCTCAGAAAGGAGCTTGAGCAATGGCGCTCTTTAATCACAAACTGGTTCAAAAAATAACCGTGCTTGTACAGCAACAGCAGCAAACATTGAATACGGCGCTCGGACAATCACACACACCAGCGGACACAAGTCACGCAGACGCGCAGAGTCCCCTACAAAGTGATCTGCATTTGTTGATCCAGGTAGCCAATGGCGAACAGTCTCGGACGCACGCAACAGCCACCGATCTTCAACAGATCGAACTGGCCTTGCAGAACTTGTTGACGTTGCTGTTGGGCAATCCGCTGCATTATCCGGTGACGATCCCCGATGATTTCTGGCAGACGGAGATTGGCACCCTGGTCTCACGCGTGCGCTGGTGGCTTTCGGCGGATGATCTGATTACGATCAGCAATGCAGCAGCGCTGGCGTTTGGCGAAAACACCCAGGCCAATCGGATGCGCATCACGCGTGCAATGGATAAAGGGCAATTGGCCTGGATGCCGGATCCTTCCATGATCAACCCGCAGCAAAATAAGCGTGTATTGCGCCCCCAGGTGGAGCAGTTGCGCGATCAACGCCAACTGCCCGAATAGGTAACAATAGTTAGAAGCAATTTATCCGCAAAAAAAGAAAGGCAAGTAAGATGGAACAAACAACCTTAGCCTCATTGATCCCTGAGGCAAAACTGAACGCGGTGGAAAACGCGCTACAAAGAACTTTTAATACGACAAAGCTTGACAGCATTAGTCTGTTGACTGGGGGACTTTCCTCCGCCTTGGTCTATAAAATTGTGGTAGACGGTAAACCCTACGTGCTCCGGCTCGTGATGGAGATCAATCAACTTACGGATCCGGCACGCCAATATGCCTGCATGCAGACTGCCGCCGATGCTGGGGTTGCGCCAGCGGTGCATTATGCCAGTGTTGAGGATGCGTTGGCAATCACGGATTTTATCGAAGCGACGCGGCGGCTATCTGCTTATTTTACAGAGCCAGAAGATCGGCTGCTGGCCTTGGTGAAACCGATCAAAACATTGCATGCCACGCCGCTCTTTCCAAAACTCGTCAATTTTTTGGATGGCGTCGATCTGTTTATCCAGCAGTTCAAGACTTTTGCCCTGCTACCCGAACATGTCACAGCGGAACTTTTCTGGCATTACGCGCAGATCCAGCAAGCCTATCCGCGCCATGATCCTGACGTTGTCTCCAGCCATAACGACCTGAATCCGAATAATATGTTGTTTGACGGCCAGCAATTGTGGCTGATCGACTGGGAAGCGGCTTTTCAAAATGACCGTTATGTGGATTTGGCGATTGCAGCCCGGCAATTCGTGACCAATGAAGCGCAGGAAACATGCTATCTGAAGGCTTACTTCGGTGATGCGCTTGACGAAATCAAACGGGCGCGGTTTTTCCTGATGCAGCAAGTTTGCCACATGTATTACGGCATGCTCATGTTGAACCTCGTAGCGATGGCAAAACCCGCAGAGATCGTGGTGGATGACAATATGGATATGCTGTGTCTGCGCGATTTTCATGCCCTGATTGGCGCAGGCAAAGTCTCGCTAGAAGGTTATGAAGGAAAATTAGCCTATGGAAAGGTATTATTGAACGAGGCTTTACAGGCGATGAAAACGCCCCGCTTTGCGACGGCGATCGAGCAAATGATGTAATCAGTTGGGGCGGGGTAAAGAAATTGGACGCGGATTGACGCGGAGAAACGCGGATTTAACCGCTTTCTGTCCGGCAAGCGCCGGGTAAATTGACCGATCATCCGCGTCAATCCGCGTCCAATCTATAAATACCGAATTCAGGTTAGTCTAAAAATTTCAGTTTAGCGCTGGCGGGTCTCGCGCTGAGCGGTATGCTCGCCCGCGCCGCCATTCTCGCCATTGCCGCGACCTACTACCATCCCGCATTGGGAACAAGTGAACTGGCGAAACGCTGAAATAGATAACTCACGTTATGCACGGTGGCGTAGGCTGACCCAGCCTACATAAAGTAACCAACCTGTAGAATCTACATCTGGTGGCACGTAATTCACTACGCATCGCATTTCAGGGTGCATCTCAAACCCGTTTGTCACAAGCCTTGCGCCGATTGTATAATGATAATCAGCGCTGACCCCAGCACTTTCCCATCACCAAGCCAACTGCAAAGGAGAATTCATATGGCGCAAGCAACCCCACTGCCAATTATCGACACCCACCAACATCTGTGGGATTTAAGCAAGTTTAATCTGCCCTGGGCCGCGGGCAGTGACATTTTGGAGCATACCTATCTCACCCGCGATTATCTGGCCGCGACCGAAGGGCTAAACGTTGTCAAGGCGATCTATATGGAAGTGGATGTCGCACCCGATCAAAAAGATGATGAAGCGGATACGATTATTGCGCAGTGTCAGCGCGGCGATACACCCACTGTGGCGGCTGTGATTTCGGGTTACCCGGCCTCGGATGATTTTGAGGCATATATCACTCGCTTCAAAGACAATCACTTTGTCAAGGGGGTGCGCCAAGTGTTGCATGGACCGGAAACGCAACCAGGCTATTGTTTACAACCAGCTTTTGTCAAAAGTATTCAACTGTTGGGCGAGTTAGGCCTGCGTTTTGACCTCTGTCTACGTCCGGCCGAATTAAGCGATGCGGTGAAACTTGTCGATCAATGCCCAGGCACGCAATTTATCCTCGATCACTGTGGCAATGCTGATTTTAATATTGTGAAAGTAGCTGACGCTGCACCACAAGATCCCAGCAAGCCAGCGGCCCATACACGCCAGCAATGGCTGGACGATATCCAGGCCTTAGCCCAAAGACCCAACGTTGTCTGCAAAATTTCTGGGATTATCGCCCAGACTCAACCCGGCTGGACGCCCCAAGATTTGGCCCCCACGATCAATCATTGCCTGGATTCGTTTGGTCCAGACCGCGTGATCTTTGGCGGCGATTGGCCAGTCTGCACCTTGGGCGCGCCCTATCGGGAATGGGTGAATGCCTTAAAAGAAGTCATCGCTAACCGCAGCGAAGCCGAACAGCGCCAATTATTCCATGATAATGCGGTACGTGTCTACAGTCTTACTGTTTAGCTCGCGAGTGTATTGCACGCTCCTCCCCAATCTTTCAAAAATTAACCATCAACTGGGCGTGCGCTGCACTCACCAATTCCGAAAGAACTCCTATGAAAATTACCGCCGTCAAACTCTATACCCTCGAAAACCCTGCGCACCCAAGCCGCGTGCTCAAACTCGTGCCGGTGCCCAATCTGCGCCGCATCCAATATACGCACACTGGGTTACCAAGCAAGCAATTCGCGCAGCAAAACTTTATCGAAGTCGAAACCGATGCTGGGTTCACGGGACGTTGCACCACTACGATGTCGCCGCATCAAGTCGAGATTTTGCGCAACCAGGTGCTGGGCGAAGATGTGCTACACCGTGAACGCCTCTACCAGATGTTGCATAAGGGCACGCGCTGGGTCTATCAACCACCTGGTTGGTTTGGCGATTTCGACAATTGTCTGTGGGACATTCTGGGCAAGGCGGCCAATCTGCCCGTTTATGCGCTGGTGGGCCAAGTGCGCGAACGCTTTCCCGTTTATCTGACCGGCGGCGACGGCACAACTGCCGATTATCTGCGCGCGATCGAGCAGGGGCGCGTGATGGGCATCAACGCCTACAAATTTCATACCTACAAAGGTGGCAAGGCAGACATCCCAATCTTTCGGGAAGTGCGCAAAACGGCCGGACCTGATTATGACCTGATCAACGACCCCGTCTGCTCGTATAATTTGCGCGAAGCGATCGAGGTGGGGCATGTGATGGAAGAGCTAGGTTTTATCTGGCTAGAGGAACCGTTCCACGAGCAGAAAATGCATCATTATCAGGACCTCTGCCGTGAATTGACGATCCCCGTGATGGCGAATGAGATGTTGATGCATGATGTGGGCCTTTCCGCCGAATGGTTGATCCAAGGCGCGACCGATCGGCTGCGCGCCAATGCGCGCAACGGTACAACGCAAGTGTTAAAAATGGCGCACTTCGCCGAATTGTATGATACAAATATCGAGCTTAATGGTCAGGGTGGCTTGTTTGGTCTGGTGCATGCGCATTTGGGCTGCGCCATCGATAACACGGATTTTTACGAAAATTTCTATCTCACCGCCGACGGCAATCGCACCCAGGGCGAAGAATTTGGCCTGCTCAACGCACCCGTAATCGAGGACGGTCACCTTGCTCCGCCAGAGGGTCCTGGTTGGGGCGCCGTATGGGATGAAGCACGTTTCCGGTCACTGGTGGTGGCCGAGCATTAGGGCAGACCCCACCCTAACCCACCCAGCAGGAGAGGGTTAGGGTGGGGTCCGCAGCCCGCTGAGAATAATTTCGAGATAGCGCTGGCAAGTTTCCGGCGTCATCGTCCGTTCGGATAACCCGGCTAGCAACAAAGGCACATCACCGACAACCACATCGGCGCGTAATTGTCCTGTTGCTTGCGCTCGGCTAAGAATCTGTTGAATTAACCCACCTAACGCGCGCTTTGTCGCGGTCGTCGTTGCGCGCAAGGTGGGTTGCGCCCCAATCAATTCCCCAAAGGCTCGATCCTTCAATTGCCGCTCTGCCATATAATGTAAAAGACGTTCGACCCCTTTCCACGGATTTGGCTCAACGAGTAAAGTTTGGATGTAGGCCGCAAAATGTTGCAAACTTTCGAGCACAACCGCTTCCAGTAGAGCATCTTTTGTCCCAAAATGATGATAGAGTGTGCCGACGGCGACCCCGGCGTCACGCGCAATCGCGTCCATCTCTGCGGCCAGACCATCCGCAGCAAACCTGGCGTGGGCAGCTTCTAGAATCCGCCCACGATTCTGGCGCGCATCGGCTCTTGGCACGCGCACGCGTACCGTTTGTTCCTGGGCAACTGGCGTCTGGGCCGCTTGCGGATCTGGCGCGCGCAGTTGATTATCTTCCATTGGCAAAGATCCTCTTGATAAAATGAACCTAAGTTCAATATAATATAACCTGAACTATAGTTCAATATCATTTGGGTAGTATTGTAACACAAGCTAACCCCGCAAGAAAGTGTAGGGTGCAGATTTTGCTGCGCCGCAAAGGGGACCAGCGTGCCAACAGTAACCTTCGAGAATGCCAAACGCCAACTTGGCGAATTTGAGATTATCGGCCTCACGGATCGCATGACGCCATTTCCCAGCCAGCTTACCGCTAATCGTCTGTTCCCCACCGTCAGCGCCGAGGAGTGGAACAAGATCCAGTAGCGCTATCCCAACAGCTTTTGCGCGCCGAATCTATTAATGGGGCGCGTCAGTTGCTATCTGATTCGTCAACGTGGTCGCACGATGCTGGTTGACACTGGGATGGGGGCGATGAATAACGCGGCGGCTCCCGACGCCATTGCTTCTGGTCAACTGCTTGTTGGCTTAGCGCGCGCCGGCATCGCCCCTGAGGAGATTGATACGGTATTTTTGACCCATTTTCACCCCGATCACGTTGGCTGGAATGTGCAAAATACCGCAGAAGGCAGCCAGCCAACTTTCCCAAAGGTCCAGTATATTGCCCCCAAGTGGAGTGGGCGACGTGTGAACAATTGCTGCTGACGAATCCTGCCGCGTCCGCCTATGTCGCCGAACAGATTCAGCCGCTGCGCGAGTGGGGCATCCTTACGCTGCTCGAAGCCGAGCCTGAGATTGCCACTGAGGTGCATGCCATTCACACCCCAGGCCATATGAGCTTATGGATCAAAGCGAGCAATGGGCAAAATCTCTTGATCGCCGGTGACGCCTTCTACCATCCGCTGCAAGTCACCGAACCTATGCACCATTTTGGGGCGGATGGCGATGCAAAGGTCGCCAACACCACACGCATACAGTTGCTTGAACGTTTTGCGCATCAGGTTCTGATCCTCGCTGCCTGTCACTTTCCAGAGCCAGGTTTTGGTCGTGTGGGTTACGCAGGGTCGGCGCGTTATTGGAAACCGGTCTGACGCGTGAGTTAGGAGTGCGCCATTCAAAATAGCGGGACGCGGATAAACGCGGATGCACGCAGATTAAAATACTTAGGCGCCATCAAAGCATAAAGGATCCAGTAGGTGCGTGCTTGTAGCCGC
>JBBQBY010000126.1:0-15524 GCA_038318235.1 Caldilineales bacterium | reverse complement strand
TGGACGCATGATCAAGGTTGGGACAGTGGCTATACAGGCGGTATCTTTGGCATTAGCGCCCCAACCTGGGACCTTTGGCACACAAGCAATGGCAAAAAAGGCGAAGAGCCACCCGCCTGGGCCAAACAAGCGTATGACCTTGACGTGAAGCGCTGGAGTTCCGTCTCCGGTTCGGATGAATACAACAAGCTCAAGGAAGAGGGTTACGCCTGGTCGCGCACGAATTTGCCGGTGATCCAGATTGTGGAAAAAGTGAAGTATGCGATGATTGCGAACAAGAAACTGCAAAATGTGCCGCAGGGTGGTTTTGCTATCGCGGCAAACTTCGCTGGCGAACAGTTGTGGTATGGTAAGTAGCTAGCTCATGTTACGCAAGGCAACCCCACCCCGGCCCTCTCCTGGTAAAGGAGGGAGCCGTTTGGTGGACAGAAGGTATCACTTCGTCTGTCCCTGATCAGTCCCCTCGCTTACCAAGGGAGCGTGAGCCCTTGGGGCGCGGGTGGGGTTTCTGTTGCTCTGCGTAACATAAGTAGCTAGATTTGCCTCACCCCCAGCCCCACGCCTGAAACAGCTTCACCTTCAGGCGTGGGGCGCCCATAGGGCGTTGGGGTAAGGCTCTTTAAGGAGACACAAGCCAGTGTTAGCTTATATTGCTCGTCGTTTGCTCATGTTGATTCCGATCCTAATTTTAATTTCGATGGTCTCGTTCTTTGTCATTCAATTGCCGCCCGGCGATTGGGTGAGCACGTATATTATGAATTTGCGCCAGTCGGGCGTCACCCTTTCGGATCAGGAAGCGCAACGCCTGACGACGATGTACGGGTTTGATCAGCCAGAATATGTACAATACCTTAAATGGATGCAGGGCATTTTGACCAAGGGTGACTTTGGCTATTCATTTCAATGGGGCCAACCGGTCAATAATTTATTGCGTGAACGGTTGCCTTTGACCCTGGCGGTCTCAATTTTTGCCCTCTTTGTCTCCTGGCTGATTGCCATTCCCATCGGCATATATTCAGCCACCCATCCCTATTCACTGATCGATTATATTGCAACCTTTCTCGGCTTTATTGGATTGGCGACGCCAGGTTTTCTGCTGGCCTACATCTTGGCTTGGATATTTTTCCGCTATTTTAATTTTTCGACGATGGGGCTATATTCCACAGCTTTTCTCGACGCACCGTGGAGTTGGGCCAAATTTGCCGATATGCTCAAGCATCTAATCTTACCGATCATTATTATTGGCCTGCCCGGCGCCGGCAGCACAATCCGCGTGATGCGCGCCAACCTGATGGACGAGCTCAAAAAACAATATGTGATCACCGCGCGCGCCAAGGGTTTGTCTGAGTTGACCCTGTTATTCAAATATCCCGTGCGGCTGGCCTTCAACCCACTCTTTAGCACGATTGGTTGGCTATTACCTGCGATCTTTTCCGGCGAAGTGTTGGTCTCGATCGTGCTCAGTTTGCCCAGCATTGGCCCATTATTGTTGCGGGCGACGCTGGCGCAAGATATGTATTTGACGGGGAGCATCGTCTTAATTTTAAGTACATTGACTGTATTGGGCAGTCTCATCTCCGACATTTATCTGGCGTGGTCCGATCCGCGCATCCGGTATGAAGGGACCAGTAAATGAGCATTCAGGAACAGGCTAACTTAGCCAAAGGCAATTTGCTTGGTGGCATACCTGCCAATGGGGCTGTGCCAGAGACAGGTATTTCGCTAGTCGATGAAAACAAAGAGGCAGCCGACGACCGTTTCTATTATGCCACGCAATGGCAGTTGATTCGTTGGCGCTTCCGACGCCACAAATTGGCCATGATCGCGCTTAATTTGCTGCTCATCCTCTATTTCCTCGCCATTTTTGCCGAATTTTTTAGTCCCTATACCGAGCAGACGCGCTTTGATGGCTACCAACAAGGGCCGCCGGTCGCCATTCACGTGATTGGCCCCAATGGCCTACAACGTCCGTTTGTCTATGGGCGCACGAAGAAACTCAACCAAAAGACCTTTAAATACGATTTCACCAACGATACGACGAAGATTCTGCCCATCCTTTTTTTTGTCAGAGGTGAAGAGTATAAGTTCTGGGGGATTTGGCGAACGAATCTGCACTTTTTTGGTACGGGCAAAGGCGCGCCGCCCATTCTCTTGTTTGGCGGCGATCAATTGGGGCGAGACTTGTTTTCGCGCACCATCTATGGTTCGCGCGTCTCTTTGTCAATTGGTCTGATCGGTGTGGCGCTGAGCTTTATCCTCGGCATTATTTTGGGCGGTCTGTCCGGTTATCTGGGTGGTGTTGTTGATGAAGTCATTCAGCGCACCATCGATTTTTTGATTTCGATCCCGCAGTTGCCGTTTTGGATGGCGCTCTCGGCCGCCCTACCGCGCGAGTGGCCGGTGATCAAGACTTATTTTGCGATCACGCTGATTCTTTCGGTGGTGGGTTGGGCCGGCCTGGCGCGCGTGGTGCGTGGGAAACTTTTAGCTTTGCGCGAAGAAGATTATGCGCTGGCGGCTCAAGCAGCCGGCGCCAGCCAGTCTCGGATTATTTTTCGCCATCTGTTGCCTGGTTTCACCAGCCACTTGATCGTTTCGCTGACCCTGGCCATACCGGGCGCGATTCTGGGTGAAACGGCCTTAAGTTTCTTGGGCTTGGGCATGCAACCGCCGGCCGTCAGTTGGGGCGTGCTCTTGAAAGACGCCCAAGACTTGGTCGCCATTGCCCAGCAACCCTGGCGTTTGATTCCCGCGCTCTTTGTGATCGGCGCAGTTTTACTATTCAATTTTGTCGGTGATGGTCTACGCGACGCCGCCGATCCCTATTCGGCATAAAGGATTGATCGCGCGTGAGCCTCACCCCGCGCCCTAGGGGCGCTCCCCTCTCCTGAACGATAGGGCCGTTTCAGAAGAGGGGAGACCAGCTGTTGTTGTGCTCCCCCTCTCCTGAACTCGGCCCTTTGATTCAGGCGAGGGGGCGGGGGATGAGGCTCACGCGTGATCTGTGAATTATTTGAAACAACGGTGATATAAAGCATGGCAAATTCACAGGATGTACTGGTCGAGGTGCAAGACCTCCAAGTCTATTTTTATTTACATGAAGGCGTTGTGCGCGCCGTCGATGGTGTCAGTTTTGCCATTCGCCAGGGCCAAACCTTAGGTGTGATTGGCGAGAGTGGTTCGGGCAAATCCGTTTCGGCGCAATCGATGATGGGGATTGTCCCTTCGCCGCCCGCCAAACAGATGAACGGAAAAATTCTCATGCATCTTTCCGACAACGGCGCTGGTTATCGGGTGGTGAATTTGTCTGACTTGCCGCCCAAGGGCAACGAATTTCGGGCGATCCGCGGCAAAGAGATCGGCATGATCTTTCAAGAGCCGATGACCTCGTTTAGTCCGGTTCATACGATTGGCGATCAGATCATGGAAGCGATTTTGCTCCATATTCCAGGTGTTACCAAAAAGGAAGCCCGCGAGCGCACGATCGAAATTTTGCGCCGCGTCGGGATTCCCAGGGCCGAACGCCGAGTGGATAACTATTCGCACCAGTTTAGTGGTGGTATGCGCCAGCGGGCGATGATTGCGATGGCGCTCTCGTGCAACCCGAAGCTGCTGATTGCCGATGAACCGACCACCGCCCTGGATGTGACGATCGAGGCGCAGATCCTCGAACTGCTCAAAGATTTGCAGCAAGAATTTAATATGGCGATCATGTATATCAGTCATGACTTGGCTGTAGTCGGTGGCATGGCGGATGAGGTCATGGTGATGTACCTGGGCTTGGTGATGGAACACGCCAGTGCGGAAGAAGTATTTGAGAACCCGTTGCATCCGTATACACAAGCGCTCTGGCGCTCGATCCCCAAGATTGACGGTGATCTTTCGCGCTTAAAGCCGATTAGCGGCACGCTGCCCAGCCCTTTTGCCGTGCATAAAGGCTGCCCATTCTTCTCGCGTTGTGAGGAGCGGATGGTTGGCGTCTGTGATGTGGCGCGACCACCGTTGGTCGAGGTTACGCCTGGGCACCAGGTACGCTGTTATTTGTATACGGAACAAGGCAAATTGTGAATTATGAATAATTCACTCAAGTTAAGCAGCCACTGTCAACGGATTTTTGGAACGAATTGAGCGGATAAATTGTGCCCAAAACCGTTGACAGCGGCTGTGTAATCTGAGTAATTATTATCCTGGAGGAACTTACGTGACTCAAGCGAATGATACGCTTTTAGAAGTGCAAGGCTTAAAAAAATATTTCCCGATCCAACAAGGCTTTCTGCGCAAAACCGTTGGTTACATCAAGGCGGTAGACGATGTGAACTTGATTGTCAAGGCCGGCGAGACATTGGGTGTGGTCGGCGAAAGCGGTTGCGGCAAAACCACAATGGGCCGCTGTCTGATCCGCCTGTATGAGCCGAGCGACGGGAAGATTTTGTTGCATGTGGAAAATCAGACGATTTCGGTGACCGAGTTAAACCGCCAAGAGATGCACCTCTTTCGGCGCAATGCCCAAATTATTTTTCAAGACCCTTTTTCTTCACTCAACCCGCGCATGAATCTCCTGGAAACCATTGGCGAACCGCTCTTGGTGAACGGGATTGCGCGTGGCCGGGATCTGGAAGAACGGGTCAAAGAAGTGGTCACCCAGGTGGGGCTGCGCGTCGAACATCTCCGCCGTTTTCCGCATAGCTTCAGTGGTGGGCAACGCCAACGGATTGGCATTGCGCGCGCCCTGGTCGTCCACCCCAAATTAATTGTCGCCGATGAACCGGTTTCAGCCTTGGATGTCTCGATTCAGGCACAGATTCTGAACTTATTGGAAGACTTACAGGCTAAATTCAACCTGACCTATATCTTCATTTCGCACAACATGGCTGTTGTCCGCTATATTAGCGACCGCATTGCGGTGATGTATGCCGGGAAATTGGTGGAATTAGGCACAAAACATGAATTGCTCTCCCATCCGAAACACCCCTACACTGAATTGTTGTTAGCAGCTGTGCCGAGAACGGTGGATCGTTTGCGCGGCCAACGCACGGTGACACCGGGCGAACCGCCCGATCTAGGCAACCTACCCACAGGTTGTGTCTTTCACCCCCGTTGTAAATATGCCAGAGACATTTGTAAAGTAGAAGAGCCTAAGTTGCGTGCCTTGCGCCCAGATTGCCATGTGAGCTGCCATTTTGCCGAAGAGTTAGATCTGCAAGGGATCGACACGCCGGCACGCGTAAGCATACCAATGGCCGGGGTAAAGTAGCGTGCAAGTTAAGTTTACCCATTATATCTTAGCCTATCTGCTCTGGCTGATCAGTTGTGCGTTGGCAGTTCTGGTGGCAGTGACGATCCGCAGCACCTATCATATTTTGATTGCCTTTTACTCTAGCCAACGCTATATGGCGCGCGCCATAGATGATTTCGCGATTTTAATCCTTGGCATTGGTCTTCTATTCGTGATTGTTTTGGTCGAACATTATTATCGCATTGGTGTGCAAACCGGCCGGTTATTCATGCGCTTTTGCCTCTTTACCCTGGGCGAATTCGGTCTACTCGCACTGCTCCATTTAGTACAGTTTGGGGTTGCCCGCACCTATCAACAGTTTAATACCACAACGCTATGGCTAGGGGGCGGCGAACTTTTGGGCGTGCTCGTCTTTGGCTGGCTCTATCGCAGCTCACGCAATCGCCCGCGTTCCTTCGCTTCAAAAATCTCGTAAATCCACCGTGTAATTGGCATCCTCAGATGCGCTTTTACGGGCAACAGACGCATCTGAGGATGCTAACTACACGTTACTAAACGCTCAATCGAGTAAACTACCAGTGCCCGCGATTGCCAATTCAGCTTATCCTTCTGACCTATGTCTCCCGTACCACGCACTTCGCAAATTGTGTAATGCGTGGTACGATATTGTCCAAAATCTGTAGCACCATTTTCAGTCATTAACGTTTAGGAGAAGATCCATGTTAAAAGTTGCCGTGATCGGCCTGGGTAATATTGGCAATACGCATGCCCCAGTCTATCAAGCTGATCCACTTGCCGAATTGGTGGCTGTATGTGACATCATCAAAGAGAAGGCGGATAAGGCCGCTGCGCGCTATGGCGTGCGCGCCTATTACAGTGTGGAAGATTTGCTCAAAAATGAGGAACTAGACGCCGTTAGCGTCTGCAGCGCCGGGGTGGAAAATGGTGGCGACCACTATGAGCCGATCATGCAATGTCTGGAAGCTGGCCTGAACGTGTTAGGAGAGAAGCCAATTTCCAACGACATTCTGAAGGCGCGCGCGATGGTAAAAAAGGCCGAGGAGAAAGGCGTCTACTTTGGCACCAATTTGAACCATCGTTTTGTGCCACCCGCCGCCAAGGCCAAACAATGGATCACCGAAGGCAAACTCGGCGATTTGCTCTTGATGAACATGACCATGTGGATCGGCAACCCGAACGAGACTTCGCCCTGGTTCCATATGCGCGCCTTGCACCCGCATTCGTTCGACATCATGCGCTTTATGTGTGGTGATATCAAACGCGTCCATGCCTTTATGAACCATGCCCCAGGCCGCATCTGCTGGTCGAATGCGCAGATCAACGTCGAATTCACCAACGGCGTCGTCGGTCACCTAACCGGCAGCTATGACACCAACCCCAGCCATAACCTGGAGCGCTGCGAAGTGATGGGCACCGAAGGCCGCTTTGTATTGGACAATCTCTATGAAGAGTTGACCTTCTACCCACGCCGCAGCAACGAATTGACCGTGATCCGCAACAGCATCATGGGTGGCTTGAGCGGCTTTGGCGCCACCTTCACGAACCGCATTCATCGCTGGCTGGAGCAGATTCATGCCGAAGTACCACCCGAAGAACTCGAAGCATCGGCGCGCGAAGGGTTGGCGGTGCAGGAAGTGATCGAGGCTGCGATTCGTTCGCACGAGAGCGGCAAGGCGGAGGCAGTGCCGCTCTCGTGACTTTGCGCAAATAGACCCAGATATCCTTGACTCCCTCCCTATTTGCATGTATAATACATTCATTTGAATGTATTATACATGCAAATAGGGAGCGTACAATGGCAAATATTACCATCCAATCAAGAATCAAGCCAGAGCTAAAGGAGCAGGCAGAAGCTGTTTTTGAGGCCATTGGTTTAAGCATGGGCGATGCGATCCGGATCTTTCTTCAGCAATCGGTCAACGTGGGTGGCTTGCCTTTTCAGCCCACTGCCAAGCGACCAAATGCTGAAACTTTAGCCGCGCTTGAGGAACTGGAAAGCGGTAAAGCCAAGCGCTTTGCCAACGTAGACGCGCTAATCGCTGACTTGGAGGCCGATTAAGTGACCCTCCAACTTGAGCGATCAGCCCAGTTCAAACGCGATTACAAGCGCATGAAAAGACAGGGTGTAGACCTCAACAAACTGCTTGATGTGATCAGAAAACTGGCTGCTGAAGAAGCACTTGACCGACGTTATCTGGATCACGAGCTCAAAGGCAATTGGCGCGGCTATCGCGAGTGTCACCTTGCCCCTGATTGGCTATTGATTTACAAAATCGAAGGCGACATGCTAAGGCTGAACAGAACTGGCAGCCACACTGATTTGTTTAGTTAAACGTAGGTCAGCGCCTGCGGCGTGACAGGCACACCCTGTCACGCCGCAGGCGCTGACCTAGGAATGCCCTTCATAGCTCTGCTGACACTGGACTCAATGTCATTAAGTTAAAATCGTAGGTGCGGTTTGCAACCGCACAATGCTTTTCTACACGAGAACGTATGTGCCTAAAAGGCAACCGAAACCGCACCTACAATCGACAAAATTTGCTTAACTTAATAACATTGAGAGTGAACTATAGTGAAATCTTTTAGAAACTAGGAGTTTTTTGTATCCAATGGTCGGGTTAAAACTCCATTTCTCTAGCGAACTTCACTATAGCTTGCATCCAGAACCCAATTTAAGCAAAAAATAAAATTCAAATTTGACAAATATTTTTAGCTCTGCTATTCTACTAATACGATTTACTAATTGCTATTAGTCGCTCCCATTTTTATTTCAAATTATCCGAGCAAGTTCAATTGAATATCAATGCGTAAGTCATCAAGCCAAGCGCGTCTCCCATCTATGAAAGATGTCGCCAAACAGGCGGGCGTCTCACAAACCACGGTTTCTTTTGTGCTGAATCATGTGGAAAATGCCAATATTCCTGCGGAAACGCAGTCGCGCGTCTGGGCAGTGATTGAGGAATTGGGTTATCGCCCGAACGCGATGGCGCGCAACCTGCGATCAAACCGCACGCATACCTTTGGTTTTATTTCGGATGTGGTCGCCACGACGCCCTTTGCTGGTCAAATTATTCAGGGGGCGCAAGATGCGGCGTGGCAGCAGAACTATCTGCTCTTGGTCGTGAATACAGGCGGCGATCAGGCCGTCAAACAGGCGGCTGTGGATACCCTCTTGGAGCGCCGGGTTGATGGCATTCTCTATGCGACGATGTATCATCGCGCGGTCTTTCCGCCGCCCCAGGTGCGTGAAGTGCCAACGGTTCTGCTTGATTGCTATGTGGAAGACCGCAGCTTGCCTTCAGTCGTGCCGGATGAAGTCAATGGTGGGTATGTGGCTACAATCGCCCTTTTACAGAAGGGCCACAAGCGGATTGGGCTGATCAACAACCTACAACCGGTTCCCGCGATGGTGGGACGCCAGACTGGTTATCGCCAGGCTTTAGCGGAATTTGGGATTGCTTTTGATGAAACGCTCGTGACGAAGCAGTCCAGCGACCCGCCGGGCGGCTATGCTGGTTTACAAAAGTTGATGGCGTTGCCCACGCCGCCAACCGCGCTGTTCTGTTTTAATGATCGGATGGCAATGGGCGCTTATCGCTATGCACATGAAAACAATTTGCGCATTCCCACCGATTTGGCGGTTGTCGGCTTTGATAACCAAGAACTGATTGCGCCCTACCTTGAGCCGCCACTGACGACGATGGCACTGCCGCATTATGCAATGGGGCAATGGGCAGTGCAGCATTTGTTGGCATTGATTGAAAAACCGGAAGACCAAAACGGCCATTCCCCGGTCCAGCAACTTTGTGTATGTCCGCTCATTGAGCGTTCATCAATATAATACCATTTCTGTTGAACCATCTTAAGGAGGAAAGACATGAGTAGATCACGAATGGCGAGCTTGCTCCTCGCCTGTCTGTTAGTTCCTGCATTATTGCTGTCGGCCTGTGCTGCGCCGGCGCCAGCAGGCAACGCCGCAGCCGCCCCAGCGGCGACCGGCCCGGCCAAGCTGACCATGTGGTATCACGGCGCAGGCAACGATGTGGAACGAAAAATTTTGGACCAGATCGTGAGTGACTTCAACAAGTCACAAACCAAGTTCGTTATTGAACGCCAGGACTTCCCGCAAAAAAGCTACAATGACTCGATTGTGGCGGCGGCGCTGGCAAAGACGCTGCCCGACATCCTTGACATGGATGGCCCCGTCATGCCCAACTGGGCGTGGTCGGGCTATGTAGCGCCGCTTGAATTGCCGGATGGGGCGCTCGACAAATTCTTGCCCGGCGCTGTTGGCAAATGGGACGGCAAGGTCTATTCCGTCGGTCTGTGGGATGCCGCCTGCGCCATCGTGGCGCGCAAATCGGTGCTCAATGACAATGGCATCCGCATCCCCACGCTGGAAAAGCCGTGGACGTTCGATGAATTCGATGCAGCGCTCGTCAAGTTACAGAAGACGGGCAAGTTTCAATTCCCGTTTGATCTCGGCATGGCATGGACGGGCGAATGGTATCCGTATGCATTTTCCCCCTTCCTGCAAAGCTTTGGCGGTGACATCATCGACCGCAAGAGCTTCCTGACGGCGACGGACGCGCTCAACGGCCCCGAGGCGATCAAGTTTGGTGAATGGTGGCAGAGTCTGTTTACCCGCAAGCTAGTACCCGGCACATCGCAGGCTGGCACCGACCGCGACACCGGCTTCATCGACGGCAAATATGCGATGCAATGGAACGGCAACTGGGCTGCGCTCAACACCATGCAGAAGTTCGGCGACGATGTGCTCTTCCTCCCCGCGCCGGACTTTGGCAAGGGTCCAAAAATTGGTGCGGCATCTTGGCAATTTGGCGTTTCGACGACCAGCCAGCACAAAGACGGCGCCAATGCCTTTATCGCCTTTGCGATCCAAGACAAGTATCTGGCGGCGTTCTCTGATGGCATCGGCTTGATCCCGGCCACATCATCGGCGGCCGCGCTGACCAAGAACTATGGCAAGGGTGGTGGGATGGCAGTCTTCTTCGAATTGAGCAAGCAGCAAGCGCTCATTCGCCCGCCCACACCGGCCTATCTGTCTGCCGCCAAGACCTTCGAAAAGGCGCTGGCTGATATTGCCAACGGCGCCAACGTACAGAATACGCTGGACGCCGCGACCGACGAGATCAATAAGGATATTGAGGCAAATAACGGTTACGGGTTTAAGAAGTAGGAAATAGATAGACAGGGAAACAGGTACACACGTAGGATCACCTTCTACCTGTCTACCTGTTTCCCTGTCTATCTATTTCCCTGTCTACTGCACAAGGAGATACACATGGCGAGCAAATACAACACCCGACAAACGGAAACCCTGGCGGGGTGGCTCATGGTGACGCCCGCGCTTGTCCTTTTGCTGGGCTTCTTAATCATCCCGTTCTTGATGGCGTTTGGCCTAGCCTTTACGAACCAACGCCTGATCTCACCCAACCCAACGCAGTTCGTCGGCAGCCGCAACTTTGTGCGCTTGCTGGCCGTACGCATCGTGTCCCTCGATCCGATCATTGACAAAGCAACCGGCAAGCCCGTGTTGGATCAGAATGGGGATTTTACGTACCCAGCCGTGCGCACTTTGACACGCAACAACCCGGCGCGCCCGGAGTTGGATGGCCTCCAAGAGTGGCGCTCCTGGAATTGGGGGCAGACGCGCTGGGTATTACTGGCTGGTGACGCGGTCTTTATGCATTCACTCAGCAACACCCTTTTCTTTGTGATCTTCGTTGTGCCGATCCAGGGCGGGCTTGCCCTGCTGTTGGCGTTGATCGTGAACCAGCGCACCGCTGGCATCAACTTCTTCCGCACCATCTACTTTATGCCCGTGGTTATTTCGATGGTGGTTGTTTCCGTGCTCTGGAAGATTATTTACGACCCGAATGATGGTCTACTCAACAATATGCTTGGTTTCCTGACTTTTGGCGCTTTCAAGCCGGTGGATTGGCTGGGTACGCCGGCCACCGCGATGCCGGCGGTTATGGGGATGTCGATCTGGCAGGGCGTGGGTTTTCACATGGTGATCTGGCTGGCTGGCCTGCAAACCATCCCTGGCGTGCTGTATGAAGCCGCCTCCGTTGAAGGGGCCAATGCGTGGCAGCAATTTCAGTATGTCACCTGGCCGGGGCTGCGTAATACGGGTGTCTTTATCCTCGTCACGATTACAATGGCGGCTTTCGGGCTTTTTACCCAGATTAATGTGATGACGAACGGCGGGCCGCTTGATTCGACCACGACCGTTATGTTTCAAGCTTTTCAGCGCGGGTATGGCAAGCAAGACATCGCCGGTGGTTCGGCGATCTCGGTGATCTTTTTTATCATGGTCTTAATCGTGGCGCTGATGCAGCGCGTCGTGACCAGGGAGCGTAACGCATGACAACCCGCATCGCACCCAACAATGTACAGAGGCGCTGGCAGACCTGGGCCAGCGTCGTTCGCTACTTGTTACTAAGCCTGCTGGCGCTGATCTTTCTCTTTCCCATCGTCTACATGTTGGTCTCCTCGCTGAAACCAACGGCGCAATTGCTGCATGACTCGGCGTCATTGCGGGCTTTCTTGCCGATTGGCGACATTTCCTTGCATAACTACAGCGCCGCCTTTGTGCGCGCGCCGACGTTGCGCTTTATTTCTAACTCGATCCTGGTGACAACGATCACCGTGCTGCTGGGTCTGCTCGTGAATTCATTGGCTGGCTTTGCGCTCGGTTGTATGCGCTGGAAGGGGCAAACAATCGTGCTCACGCTGATCATCGCGACGTTAATTGTGCCGTTCGAGACCATTGCCATCCCGCTGCTGCTGATCGTGAGCCGCCTGCCCTGGATCGGTCTCGACGGTCTGCATTGGGGGTGGCTCAACACCTATCATGTGCAGATTGTGCCTTTTGCGGCCAGCGCTTTTGCGATCTTTCTGTTCGTCCAGTTCTTCAAATCGTTGCCGCCCGAACTGTTCGAGGCCGCCAGAATTGATGGCGCGAGTTGGTTTCAGATCTACTGGAGCGTCATCGTGCCGATCTCGGGGCCGGTCTTCGCCACCGTCACCATTCTCACCTTTTTGGGCAAGTGGAACGATTATCTGTGGCCGATCATGGTGATTCAAGTCGAGTCGCTCCGCCCGATTATGGTGGGTCTTCAATATTTCTTCCAACTCAATGTCGCCTGGGGCGAGGTCATGGCCTATCTATCGGTGATCACGATTCCGGTGCTCTTGCTCTTCCTGGTGCTCCAGCGCGCTTTCATCGAGAGCATCGCCTCGACGGGGATCAAGGGGTGAGCCCTACGTCTTCACGAGAACCAATCCCTGCTTTTGGGTTTTATCCGGCAATTAGCGATAATGGGCCAGAAGTTGCGTCACCCAGGCTTGTTGTTCCGGGGTTAGTTCAGGCGGCGGGACGGGCTGCGCGTAATGAATACGTTTGGCGTAAGCCCCCCGTTCATAGACTTCATGGACAACCACCCCCAAATCGAGCACGACATCGGGATCAGGGCGCATAAGCGGGATGGGCAGCCGGGGGAGTCGATCTGTGAGTTGAATCGGCCAGACATCAATCTGCGGGCGATTGTTGGCACGCCCCAAGGTCACATAATAGGGGGACGCGGGGGGCGACACTTCGAGCGGTGAACGTTTGCCACCACGGAGCAGGTCAATTTCCATCACATGCACGTCAGAACGAAATAGTTCTTGGCGTTTTCGCAAATATTTCTCGCGTTGAGGCCCCGAACGTTTGTTGACCGGCGACAAGATTTCAATGGCCGTCACGAGTTTGTTCGTTCCCGTCTGGCGCACTTCTACGTTGACAAGGCGCACCTCAACTTCCAGCGGGATTTGGCTCTGCGCCAGGGGCGGGTCAATGACGGCAACTGCGCTAGGAGCAAGTACGCTGGGGCTTGTGCGCCAGATACTAACATCAGGTGCAATTGAATGTGGATCGCGTTGGGTGATTTCGATGACGTCATAGGCCGTGTAGGTAACTGCTGTAGCGTAATAATTCGCCTGTAGTATGATATTTAAAGCAGCGCGTATACCATCAGCCAGACCATTATGAAAGTCAGGCCACTCACGGCTTACTTCGATATAGGGATCCATCCCAGGAAATGGTGACGGCATTGGCTGCCTCCTTCTATTATCCAAAAATCTCGAATCGAGTGTTGTTATCTATTATAACACAAAATTGGCAAGTTTAGGACTAAAAATTGTGAACTCTTTCGAAAAGCCAACGCTTGAACCCACTAGGCAAAACGACCCCCTTATCCCCGGTAGCGAAGTTGATCTGCTACGCCCTCTGTATCATTTTACGCCGCCAGCCAATTGGATCAATGACCCGAATGGATTGGTCTATTATGCTGGCGAATATCATCTGTTCTACCAATATCACCCCGGCAGCACAATCTGGGGACCGATGCATTGGGGGCATGCCGTCAGCACCGATTTGGTCAACTGGCAACAGCTGCCAATTGCGCTCTATCCCGATGCGTTGGGTGCGATCTTTTCGGGCAGCGCTGTGATCGATTGGCACAATACCGCAGGCTTCGGCCAAGAAGCCATGATCGCGTTGTTCACACACAATTCGGCACAAGGACAAAGCCAAAGTCTGGCCTATAGCACGGACAAAGGGCGCACCTGGAGCAAATACGCTGGCAATCCAGTCATCTCTGCACCGGCGGGCGAAAAAGATTTCCGCGATCCCAAAGTGTTTTGGGTTGCCAACGGCGATTATGCAGGCCATTGGGTGATGTTATTGGCCGTTAGCGACAGCATCTGGGTCTATACGTCAACCAACCTGAAAAATTGGCTCTTCGTCAGTGAATTTGGCGAAGAGCATGGCAGCCATACCGGCGTGTGGGAAACGCCTGATCTCTTCAAGTTGGCGGTGGACGATGGCGCAGCGACGCGCTGGGTTTTGACCGTTGGCGTAGGGGCAGGCGCAACGGTCGCGGAACAAGGCACACAATATTTCGTCGGTCACTTTGATGGGGCAGCTTTTACCAACGAAAATCCACCCGAAATCGTCCTGCGCGCCGATTACGGCCCCGATTTTTATGCAGGGCAGGGTTGGAATGATGCGCCTGATCATCGGCCCATCTGGATTGCGTGGATGAGCAACTGGATTTATGCGCGTACGATTCCCACTGGCGCTTGGCGCGGGGCGATGAGCGTACCGCGCTCGTTAGGCTTACGCACCACGCCGGACGGTATTCGTCTGGTGCAATCGCTCATCCCTGAATTAGCAAAGTTGCGCACACGTCACTGGTCATAGCAGAACCTAACAGTTGAGCCAACGCGCCATTTACTGGATACCGTGCGCAGCGAAACATTGGAGATCATCGCCGAATTTCAAATTGATGACGCCACGACAGCCGCCAGCTTCGGTCTCCGTGTGCGCGCAGAGGGTGGTGAAGCCACCGTGGTCGGCTATCACATGCAGCAGCAACAGCTTTTCGTGGATCGGGCAAAGTCAGGGCTGGTAGATTTCAACGCGCACTTTGCTGGAATCTACCGTGCGCCGCTCGCGCCAGTTGCTGCTACGCTTCGGCTGCATATCTTTGTAGATACTTCGTCGGTCGAGGTCTTTGGGAATAACGGATTGGCGGCGATCACGGCGTTGATTTTCCCAGAGGCAGGGAGCACCGGGCTAGAGCTTTTTACCGAACAGGGGCAGGTTGTGCTCAACTCATTAGATGTGTATGACTTAAGCCATGCGTGATGAGTGATCACTCGTCACGCATCACGCAGAGCCTGTTTAAATATGCTGGGCTAGTGGTAGCGGCGGTTTAAAAATTACAGGCTCTTACCACTACCAGCGGTGAAGCGGCGGTTTGAAGTCAATATTCTTGCCGGTGTAATAGGGCACAATCGCCTGTTCCGGTTCGGCCACAGCATCCAGCCGGGCGCGATCGGCGTCGGTGATGGCAACTGTGGCCGCGCCCAAATTATCCTCCAGATGCGCCAGCGTGCGCGGGCCAATGATCGGGCTGGTGACGCCCGGCTGGTTCATGCACCAGGCCAGCGCGACTTGACTGACGGTGCAATTTTTCTCCTTGGCAAGCGCTTCCACCGTGTCAAGCACCCCATACGCCAGGTCACCGAAGTGTTTGCGCGTCCGCTCGCCAAAGGGCCCTTGCATATCGCGCGCCACGCGCGAATCGCCGGGGATCTCCTGGCCGCGCACATACTTGCCAGAGAGAAAGCCGCGCGCCAGCGGTGACCAGGGCAAAATCGCCAGCCCATAGGTTTGCGCCAGCGGGATCAACTC
>JBBQBY010000125.1:0-15540 GCA_038318235.1 Caldilineales bacterium | reverse complement strand
TTTCAGACCCTAAATTTGCATCGTGTCTTTGCCATCGCCGACTGTCGCAACCAAGCATCGATTGGGTTGCTGGAAAAGTTGGGCATGCGCCGTGAAGCTCACTTTATCCAAAATTTCTGGTTTAAAGGTGAATGGACTAATAAATATTTATATGCCATACTGCAAGCAGAATGGCGATCCAAGCTGACAGACCAGCGACCAAGCAGCGGATGACGCAGCACATAAAACGGTTAACTTTACGGCAAATCCGGCGCCATGATCAAGCCCAAATTGTGCGCGCAATTTACCGATAATGACTATAGAACAGACGGATATCGCCATTATCGGGGCGGGGGCGGCGGGTCTCTTTGCCGCAATTTGGGCCGGACGCACCAATCCCCAGCGCAAAATTATCATCCTCGATGGCTCGCAGAAGCCCGGTGCCAAGATTCTGGTCTCGGGTGGGGGGCGCTGTAATGTCACCCACGATCAGATTGCACTTGAGGCTTATGCCGGCAGTTCGCCAAACGCCATTCGCAAAGTGTTACGTCGGTTTGACGCCTCCGAGACGATTAGCTTTTTTCGTGAGCTTGGCGTAGAACTCAAACGCGAAGAGACCGGTAAACTTTTTCCGACAAGCGACAGTGCCAGAACCGTGTTGGCGGCACTATTGGCGGCCGTACAAGCAGCGAATGGTAAACTCTGGTCTGGCCATCGGGTCGAAACAATTACAAAAACGGCTGAACAATTTTACCTAAGTGGGACTTGGGGAACACTGACGACCAATCACGTGATCGTAGCGACGGGCGGCAAGAGTTTACCCAAAAGTGGCTCAGATGGGCAAGGCTACACGCTGGTCAAAGCCTTGGGCCACACGATCACTAGGGACATCTTTCCGGCCCTAGTACCCCTCACTTTACCCGCAGATCACTTTATCTGTACGCTGAGTGGCTTGACTCTGCCCACCACACTGGAGGTGCGGCTGGACAACGGCAAGCGGATCGCGGCTTTCACCAACTCCACCCTATGCACACATTTCGGTCTCTCTGGTCCATCGGTGCTCGACATCAGTCGCTATTGGCTGGCGGCACAGCAGGACGATCCCCGCGCCATGCTCACGATCAACTGGTGGCCCGGTAAAACGCCGGAGCTGCTTGACCAGGACTTGCAAGCACTGGGCCGTAGCACACCGTTCAAATTTTTGCGCGAGCACCTGCCAGAACGTTTGACCCTGGCGCTATGCGAACAAGCTAACATTACGGCGCAGACACCTGGTCACCAACTGACGCGCGAACAACGGAAAATGTTGGCCCAATTGGTCACCGCCTTACCCTTGCCAGTAACGGGCAACCGCGGCTGGAATTTTGCCGAAGTCACAGCCGGTGGCGTGCCTTTGCGCGAGCTAGATCTCAACACGATGGGCTCGCGCGTCTGTCCGAAATTACATCTGTGCGGTGAGATCTGCGATGTTGATGGGCAAATTGGGGGTTATAACTTTCAATGGGCCTGGGCGAGTGGTTATGTGGCCGGCGTGAGCGTCGCGGCGTAAAGGGAGCGAAAGATCGTTTTACGCGATATGCCTTAGATAAAACGCCTATGCGTATACGAGGCGTCCTTTGGGTTCTGGGATAGTACGTCCTAACGATTGAGCGACTTCGATCCATTCTTGGATCGTTGTTTCAACATTCGTAAGCGCCGCTTGATAAGTTGCGCCGTCTGCCATGCAGCCCGCCAGTTCTGGCACTTCAGCAATGAAAGCTTGGGCTTCATCACTCCAGTAAATAATCACTTCGTAGCGAATCATTTTACTCGCCTCCCAATTTATATTTCAGAATCATGTTACGCACTTGTTTTACTTGATAAGGTTTGGCATTTGCCCCTTTAGGTTGCAGATTCAAAACCGCAGAAACCTACGAGCTAAATAACGCGCAATAAGCTAAGAATCCAGTCGTTCCACCCCAAAACAGTTTGCGCTCTGCGTGGAATTGTTGTTGTTCCGGATCCTAAATTAAGTTTTGCACTTTGCATGATCTGGATTACGTCTAAGTGTGATGGGCGTTCACCAATGGCAAAATATCTTGCAAGTGCTTTATGAAAAGCTTCATGTTGCAAAATTTGCTTAACAATCGCTAAATATTTTTTCTTTGGTTTTTTCTCTAAGATAGATCTTCCAAGAGAAGTTAGTGAGTAGCTAACCATACCTTTGTCTTTAAATTTCTGTACCATATCAAGATAGATTGCTGCATCCGCATAGTATTGGGTTTGTCTGATATTAAATTGGTAGCTTTGAGTGATCTCCGATTGTGACAAATCTTTTTCATATAACAAACCCAACAAATCAACTACTCGTGTAAATGTATCAGCTTGAGGGAAAGGAACAGCTAGAGACTCTGGCTGAATTTGAGACGACTGGAATATTGTGTGTACATCATCTAACGTAATACTTTCTGGTGCAATCTGATAACTTTTCTGCGTTACTAACTCAATTGAGTTATAACATGCATCATCTAGAAATTTATAAACATAAAAAGTGAATATGTCATTTGAATATGACATAAATATTGGAATCACTTCTTTTGATGTTTTTCCGCGCCAAAGCCTGTATGGATAATATAGTTGACGAATTAAAAAATCATCGGCTGTATAGTTTTTTGCTTCGATAATGGCAAACTTTGTTTCGCCTTCGAAACCGCCATCTATTTCGCATTGTGCATTGTCAACGCGAACAGAATATAGATTATTATCGAGTACGCTTTTAACCTGATATTGAAATTGAGAAGTTGACATTCGTCCAAAGACGGTTAGCCGCACATCTTCGCTTAAGACGTCGGCGAGGATGCCAGCATTATAAGCACATAAGAGAGCCGATACTTCTGAGTATAAGTCGGTATAATCAATTGTTTCAATGGAAGATGGGAATGGGAATTCGAACGGCTGTAATGTAGTATCAGATTTAACAGTTTGATAGGTATCAAAACAGCCAATCACATAGGTTCCCCGTGAATCAGGCAATATGGACAAATGATTGTCACGAAAAATTTGGGGCAAATTGACTTTGTGATCAAATTTTGTCATCAGTCTCGCCTCGCGAAACTGGTTAATTTGAGACGCAGAAATCTTGAATACGCCAAACCTATAAATTTCTTCGATTATGTTATATTGCTCGAATAATTTTACCCAAGCAGAATCATTTTTCGATATCAGGTTCATAATTCAAAATCAGAAATTCGTTAATTTGCCCGCGACCAGTCCCCACAGAATTGATATTACGATTGGCTAAGATTGTGATGATTTTGTAATCCTTGTAAAGCTCCTGGATAAAATCTGTTGACGAGTTGCTCAACATCGCTTTACAGCCTTTTGCAGTTAATTTATCGTAAACATTTTTAAGGCGAATCTGCTCGTCTTTACCAAATTTATCCAGATTATAACCCGTGAAAGACGCAGTATCAGATAGTGGATCATAAGGAGGATCAAAGTAAACAAAATCTCCTTTTTCTGCTTCTTTTACTGCCTCCTCAAAATCGAGTTGTGTGATCTGTATATTGTTTTGATTCAAGTACTTGGAAATAGCGCCAACAACTATTTCATCCACAATCGTAGGGTTTTTATAGTTACCAAAAGGTGCGTTAAATTGGCCTTGGCTATTAACTCTGAATAGGCCATTGTAGCAAGTCTTGTTGAGAAATATGATTCTTGACGCCCGTTGCACGGGAGACCAGTCCTTATAAGCTGGACTTCTATCCTTCTCTCGGATTTTATAAAAATATTCACTACTATCCGTTTGATGTGTTTTTATGTCTTCAATTAGGGCTTCGACATCATTCTTGATGACCTGATAACAATTTATCAATTCGTCATTGACATCATTTATATAAGCGATTTTAGGTTGCAATTCAAACAAAACAGCGCCAGCCCCTACAAATGGTTCATAGTAGGCTTTACCTTTTGTAATATTCGGAACATATTTGCGAATATGAGGCAGCAATTGTCTTTTGCCACCAGCCCACTTCAGGAATGGTTGAAGGAGAGCGTTTCGCTTAGATTGCCTGCGTGATACAACAGATGTTTGATTAAACATATTCTCAATCAATTTGTAAGGACAATATAGAAAGGTTATTGTTGAGGATACAACAGGGTAACGCAATCTATCAATTTTACGATGGAGTACGAACATCGACAAGATTAAAATACTTCTATCCGATAATACATGAACAGCTGTACAACGTCAATTCAGAACAGGCGTTCGATCCTTCGTCTGTGCCAGCAAATACAGTACCAATCCCAGCACGGTCAAGCCAATCCCTGCCAACCCGAGCGTGCCCGGCCATGCGCCATGCAGCAGCACGATTTCACCGAGTAAGGAAAAGAGCACTTCGGTCGATTGTGTCGCATCGACGGCGGCGAGTTCATAGGCGTTGACAGCCAAGTGGCGGGCGTAGAGAAAAATGCTGGTGGCGATCAGCCCTGAGCAGAGGGCCACCAACGCGGTGTTCAGTAGTTGCGCGCTTGATGGTGGTGGCGGCTGCGTGACCAGGAGCAGAATCAGCCAGACCGGCAGCGAACCAAGCGTCATCAGCAGCACGCGCACAACGGTATTTTCTAACGCGGGGTGGGTAATATGCGGCAACCAGGCGTGGCCTCCTTGGCGGGCCTCCCAAACCATCTGGTTGCCAAAAGGATAGGCGAAGGCGGCGACGAGCACGGGCAGGCCGCCCAGCAATACGTCGTGCCAGGAGGTCTGCGTGGCATGTTCAATGTTGACCAACACAATCCCGATAAAAATTAAGAGGCTGAATAGAATCCCTTTGGTTGGCACGCGCCGCCCCAAAAACCAGAGGACAACCGGTGTGGCAAGCAACGTGATCTGCCAGGTGGCCGCCACTACCCAGCCCGCCGCATAAGCCGCGCTAAAAGTGATGGCGGCATAGAAGAGGCCAAAACCAATGCTGCCGGTTATGATCCAAAACCGCCAATGTTGCCGAAAGATCGTGGCTACGTCACGCAACAGGCGGGCCTTGCCGGTGACGATCAACCATAAGCACAAAAAGAGTCCCATATAGCCATAACGCAAACTGGCGGTCCATACCCAGTGGCCACCCGCCAGACTCATGGCGCGGTTTAAGATAAAGGTGCTACTAAAGAAAAGCGCAGACAAAATGCCAAGTGCGAGCAGACGAAGCATGGTGAAAACCTTAAAAGGTAGGGAGTAGGGAGTAAGGAGTAAGGAGTAAGAAGTAAGGAGTACGAGAGAAGACGCTTTCTACTTCCTATTTCCTACTCCTTACTCCTTACTCCCTACTTCTTACTCCTTACTCCCTACTTCATTTACAGTTTTCCATAACGCCGCAACGCCGCTTGGAGGATCGTACGCAATAATTCGCTGTAGGTCATGCCATTCAGTGCCGCCGTCTTGACCAAATGGGCATCAAAACACCAGCCACAGTTCGGGTTAGCTTCCAAGAAGAAGGGATTATTGTGCTCGTCCAGCCGCCAGTCAAAGCGGCCATAATCGCGCATTTCCAGGCGTGTGTAGATCCGCTTGCAACAATCGATCATAAAATCTTGGGTGGACTGCGGCAGCGTCGTCTTTTGGCTTTTGATCTGCCAGTAAGGGCTGTCTTGCTCCCACTTGGATTCATAGCTGCAAAATTTGGGGTAGTCGGCAGGGAGCGCGCTGTAATCTTCTTCGATGATCGTCAGCGCCTGGAGGGTATCCGGGGCGTTGCCCAACAGCGAGACAAAGACATCGGTTCCGGGCAGATAATTCTGGATCAAAATCGGGCAGGTAAGCTGAAAATCCTCGCGGATAATCCGCACGGCTTCACCTAGCTCTTCCCGATTATGCACAACACTTTTGCGCGTGATGCCAAGACTGCCATCGGTGGCGTTGGGTTTGACCAGGGCGGGATATTTGACCTGTTGGGGCAATGATTCCCAAGGCTGCACCAACACACTATCCGGCACGGGTACGCCGTTGCCACGGGCGATATCCAATTGAATCTGTTTATCACCGGTCATGAACATTGCTTTCACACCGGAGCCGGTATACGGAATGCCCAGCATATCGAGCAAAGCACAGACATGGGCGGCGTGATCGGGGTTATTCAGGTAGCCGTCATCGCATAGATTCAAGACTAGATCAAACTGCTGCGCAACCTGGCGCAATTCGCCAAACAAATTGTCGTGATTGTAAAAGAAGGTAAAACGGTACTCTGGCAACTTGCAGAGCGCGGCATTCAAGGCTTCAAAGATGCCATAATCGTTGGAAACCCAATCTTGGTTGGGATAAGTAGGGTAAGGTTTGTTCAAGTCGCCGTGAATGATGGCGATATTGTAGTGTTTAGTGGTCATATGATGGCGTATATTGTCGTTGTTTACTGGTCGATTTTATAGTCAGCATTTAGAACCGCGGATGCGCAGGATGACGCGGATTCTGGGTAGGTTAATGAGGATATCCACAACCCAGACAGCTTTTAGATAAACATAGGTTAGGTAAATGATACTACATGGCTGGTCCACTTTCGATCCGCGTGATCCTGCGTATCCGCGGTTCTATCTGCCCGGCAAAGCCTTAATCGCCTGCAACACATACGGATAAATTGTTTTTACCACAATCGCATAACCAGCAGGCTTGGGATGAATATAATCGTCCTGCATCAATTGCGGATTGTCGGCGACACCTTCTAAAAAGAACGGGATCAGGATCACGTCCTCCGCCTTGGCCACGGCGGGATAGATGGCCTGAAATTTTTGGGCATAATCAGCGCCCATATTCTGCACCGTTTGCATCCCAGCCAACACGACAACTACATTTTTAGCCTTGAAGGCGCGCACCAATTTGGTGATATTTTTCTGCGTCAACGCCGGATCGATGCCGCGCAAGCTATCATTGCCACCCGTACCAAGAATCACAATCTCCGGCTTGAGTTTGAGCACAAAATTCACGCGTTGGAGCGCGCCGGCGCTCGTCTCGCCACTAAAGCCGGCATTGACCACGCTAAAATTATGACCATCCGCCTGCAATTTGCGTTCCAACTGGGCAGGGTAAGCTTGATCCATATCTACGCCCAAGCCTTCGGTTAAACTATCACCCATCGCCACAATCACGCGCGCCTTCTCACTTGGCGTGGCCGCAGTGGACGTGGGGGCTGGTGCGACGGTGGGCGTGGGTTTCGCCCCACCACAAGCCGTGAATAATAGAACAATGACAAAGCTAATCAACCAAGCTCTCAAGTTTACGCTCCTGTCAACCAAACATGGCTGCGCTTGCTAAGGCCACAACCATTTCTGCGGCTCATTCTTCCGACGCCTGCTCTCGCAAATAAGTGATCGGTTTGCTGCGCAAGATCGAAAGCGACGCCGCCATGCCCACCCCGGTCACCAATAATATGGTCAACGCCAGCATGAGTAAGCTGGCGCCAACGGCGGGATGATAGGCAATTTTGAAAAACCCCTGACAAAGAATCCACGCGCCGGTCTGCGCCATGCAAAGGGCCAGCAGCGCACTGACCAGGCCAAGTAAAAGATTTTCGGTGGTAAAAACAGTCAGCACAAAGCGACTGGTGGCGCCCAGCACCTTATAATACGCGGCCTCTTGAATGCGCGCCATGCGCGTGGCAAAGACGGAACTGATCACGATCAAAACGCCAGCCAGCACACTGAAGAGTGTAAAAAAACGAATCACTTGCGCCAGCCGATTGGCAACGGTGGCCAGATTGGCAATCGCTTGGGTGGCATCGATCACGCTGATGTTGGGAAACGCGGCCACCACCTTATTTTGCAGGGCATGAATTTGCTCGGGGGGCAGATGGAGCGCCATGAAAATCGATTGGGGCGCGTCTTTCAATACTTCGCTGGGAAAGACGAACTGAAAGAACGGCTGCATAGATTCCTTGGGCCGGCTGCGAATGCTCGTAATCGTCGCTTCCATTGGCACGCCTTCAATGCGAAAACTAATCTGGTCGCCCACCTGAAAATTACGCGCCTCAAGCAAGTCGTCGGCAATCGACACTTGAACATTGTCACCTTGCCAGTTCGCTTGAAATAACGTGCCGCCCGCCTTGATCACTTCGCCTTCGGCTAACTGATCGCGATAGGTTAAATTGAACTGACGCGCCAAATTGTCGCCACGACGTTGCTCCTCTACGGCGCGGTCAATTGGCGCACCATTCACCGCCGTGATCGACGCTCGCACCACCGGGAAATATTGCGTTTTCACTGGGAGCAACTTCGCGAAATCCGCCAACTGGTTTGCTTGAATATCAATAAAAAAGAGATTAGGCGCATCTGGCGGGTAGGATTCGACGAAGGCTTGATCCAAATTGCGTTCCAGCAAATAGATACAGAAGATCACAGCCAGCGCGGCCGAAAACGTGATGATGATCGCAGGTGTTGCGTTGCGCGGACGGAAGAGACCACGTAACGCCTGGCGCAGCGCCAATGAGCGAATGCGGGCGCGCCGCAGCAAGAAAAGTGTGCCGTAGGTGAGCAGGGTGGCAACCGCTAATAACCCGATCACGCCGAGGACAAAATAAATGCCAATTCTGAGTTGATCCCGCAACTGCCAGAGCACCATGCCAATGAAGAAGCTCAAAATTAACAGCAAGATCAGATAGAAGGGCAGACCATGGCGCAGGCGCGTCGTCTCTTTGCGAAAGATGAAACTTGGTTTTAACTCTTCAAGTTGGTAGATCGGCAAAAAGGTGAACGAACCAACCACCACCAAACCCAGCAACAGACTTTCGATCAGAGAGCGCCCAGAAATCGTCAGTTGCACATCGGGTGGCAAAAGGCCGCGCAAGAGCACAGGAAAAACATTCTGCAAAAGCAGGCCACCGCTAATCCCCAATAGTGCGCCGATCCCCCCCAATATTGCCACTACGGCCAGAAAGTTGAGCGTGACAAATTTGTTCTTGGCGCCCAACGTTTTGATCACGGCGATGGTCGTGTTCCGTTCACGCAGAAAGGCCGTCAAGGCGGATTGGATGCCGATGCCAGCCAGGAGCAGGGTAAAGATGCCAACCAGATTTAGGAAGAAAAGGAAGTTACTAAAAAAGCGTTCTACGCCTGAGCGCGCCGTGAGATAGGTTTCGACATTTTCTTGTGGTGCTAATACGGTTTTAATTTGAGCGGCCAAGGGGTTCAGCTTGTTTTCATTGTTGACCTTCAAAAGCACGCGATAACTGATGCGACTCCCCGGCTTGATCAGTTTGAGCGCATCCAAGTCCGCGCTGTTGATAAAGACGCGCAGCCCAAACCCAAACAGATTGACCGGTCGATCTGGCTCTTGCAGAACCACATCGCGGATCGTTAACGTCGCCTCGCCAATCCGCAACTGATCGCCCAGCTTGAGTTTGAGCCGCTCCAACAATGCCTGCGCCACAATAATGTTGCCGGGCGTCAACACGGTATGAAAAGGCCGACCAGAAGCCAATGTCACCTGGCCGTAAAATGGATAGCCGGCATCGACTACTTTAAGATCGCATAATTCGGTATCCTCACCATTGGCCACGCGCGCCACCGAAAGAAATTGGTAGGTGCGGGCGCTCGCCACTGCCCCTACTGCCTGCAACTGCGCAATCTTCGTCAGCACTGGTTGCGTCACAGGGAAATTAGATGAGACGATAATGTCAGCGGCGTTCAGCGTCTTGGCATCGCGCAACAACGCCCGGTTCACACTTTCGCCAAAACCCCGCAGCGCCACGAGCGAGATCAATGCCAAAGCGACACACAGCACAAAGACAATCGACTGTTTACGGGAAGTGGTCAATTGCCGAATGACAAACCCGCGATGGATTGTTGTCATCTAAAGCACACAACAAAAGCTATATCGCACGCAAAGGCGCAAAGAACGCAAAGAAAAGCGGGTAAAGCTAAGGTTTTTCATTTCTACAACATTCCATTTATAAACAAAAATTTACGTCTCAGGACTTACATATGCAAAGTGTACTTGTTTTCTTTGCTTTTCCTTTGCGTCTTTGCGCCTTTGCGTGCGAATGCTGTTGTGTGTACGCCTATTCTTATACACCATTTGCAACGCGCTCGATGCCATCCTTGATGCGGACTAGGCCAAAGTTGATCAAAAGACCGAGTCGTTTATCGGTGAGCCGTAAATAGGTTAGCAACTGCTTGTTGTGCAAAGGATTGCCTTTTTCGACAGATTTCAGTTCAATAATTACTTTGTTTTCGACGATCAAATCGGCGCGGAAACCATCCCCAATCGCAACCCCATCCCAAATCACAGGGATCAGTACTTGGCGTTCGACATGCAAGCGAAGCCTTTTCAGTTCATAAAATAAAATCAGCTCATACACTGATTCCAACAACCCTGGACCAAGTTTAACGTGGATATGATAAGCCCTATCAACAATCATTCTAGCAATTTCATTCTCAGTCACAATTCAGTTCTATTCATTGTAAGCCTCATATACGTTAAGAAATCTTGATTCTGCTTTTCTTTGCGCCCTTTGCGCCTTTGCGTGCAAATTTAATTCTTTATATCACTAACCACTCGCCCATCTTGCAACAGAATAATTCTATCTGCCCGACTGGCGAGTTCTTGGCTATGGGTGACGAGCACCAACGTTGTCTGGCGTTCCTGGTGCAATTCGAGCAGCAAGGCTAAAATTGCCTCGCCATTTTTAGAATCCAGATTACCGGTTGGTTCATCGGCAAAGAGAATCTGGGGATCGTTGATCAAGGCGCGACAAATGGCAACCCGCTGTTTTTCGCCACCCGAAAGTTGATGCGGAAAGTTAGCGCCGCGGGCTTGTAAACCGACGCGCTGGAGTAACAGTTCGGCTTTCTTACGCGCCGCTTTATCATGGCGCAATTCGGCGGGAAACATGATATTTTCTAACGCCGACAATGATGGCACTAGATGAAACGATTGAAAAACAAAGCCAATCGTCTCATTCCGCAGTGGCGCAAGTTCATCCTCGCTTAGATCGGTAATATCGCGGTCAGCCACAATAATTCGCCCAGTCGTGGGGCTGTCCAGACCAGAGATCAGGCTGAGCAGCGTCGATTTACCGCTGCCGCTGCTGCCCATCACGGCCACAAATTCACCGTCCAAAATGGCGAGCGAGACATCATCCAACACACAAATGCTATCCGCGCCAATCGTATAAGTTTTGGTCACACTTTTTGCTTCTAGAATATTTACCATAAACGCTCAATGTTCTCTAGATCATAGAGTTGATCCATACCAACGTTATCCTTAATTTGTGAGTGCATTGCACTCACCCGTTTGACCAGATCCACCTTAAATCACATGCAATTCGCGGCCCACTCGCGCAAACACGTCCAATGCCTGTTCCAAATCTTCGTGACTATGTGCAGCCGAGTTCATTACCCGGATGCGCGCCTTGCCCAGCGGCACGGTAGGATAACTAATCGCCATCACAAAGAGACCTTCCGCAAAGAGTCGACGACTAAATTGTTGGGCCAACAGTGCTTCGCCCAACATTACTGGCACAATCGGCGTCTGACTATTTCCTGTATTAAAACCCAGGCTGGCCATCCCTGCTTTGAAAATTGCCGTGTTCGACCACAGACGTGCGACCAGTTCATCGGAGGCCTGCAAAATTTTCGTGGCTTCGATACAAGCCGCCACATCGGGCACGGTCATCGCGCTGGAAAAGAGAAATGGTCGCCCGCGTTGGCGCAACCACTCGACCACGGTTTTACTGCCCGCCACCAGTCCACCTACGGCGCCAAACGCCTTGCTCAACGTGCCAACTTCGACATGCACACGGCCATGCAAGTGAAAATGATCGACAATGCCGCGGCCACCTTCGCCCAGCACGCCTTCACCGTGGGCGTCATCCACCATCAACAAAATGCCATGCGCTTCGGCCAGTTCACAAATTTTGTCCAATGGCGCAATGTCGCCGTCCATGCTAAAGACACCATCCGTCACAATTAAGCGGCGTCGATATGCTTGGGTTTCGACAATTTTGTGCCGCAGATCGTCCACATCATTGTGCGCATAACGCACGACCTGGGCGCGGCTCAGGCGGCTGGCATCGATAATGCTGGCATGGTTCAACTCATCCGAGAAGATTACATCGCCTGGTCCAACTAATGCAGGAATCGTTGCTACGTTTGCCATAAAGCCGCTCTGAAAGGTGATGCAGGCCTCGGCCTTTTTGAAGGCGGCCAAACGTTGCTCTAGTTCAATATGCAACGCCATGGTGCCGGCAATCGTCCGCACCGCGCCTGGCCCAACCCCATATTCGTCAATCGCGGCCTTGGCGGCCTGGCGCAACTGGGGATGATTGGCCAGCCCCAGATAATTGTTCGCACAAAAATTAAGCACGCGCCGGCCAGCAATCGTGACCCAAGCATCCATTGGTGAATCAATCGTGCGAATATTGGTCAGCAAATTCGCCTCTTGCAACTTCGCCATCTCGTCATCAATCCAGGCTACGGGGTCAATCCAGGCTAGGGGATTGTTTGGCATATAATTTTCCTATTGATTAGCTTTCTTGATCAAGCGCCCATTTCAATTCTTGCTTGTCTTGTGCATCATAGGCGTCAATTGGTGATCCTACCTGTCACGCAATAAAGAGTCAATTCCTCAAGCAGATAACTGATCGATAAAGCTTAACTCAGTTATAAAGTCCGATCAATGTGATGTATAATCATAAAAAAGCGCAACGATGTACCCCATCCTAGCCATTCTCTAAAAAAGGAAGGAGCCACTTCTTCCCTTAATCAGTTCCTTCCCTTACTAGGGGAGGGTCAGGGTGGGGTACCTTGAAAGGAAAATTGCTATGAGCAAATTACCCGGCGGTGCCTTGGCCAGTCGCCCACTCCACTTTTTCTGGATCGTCGATTGCTCCGGCTCGATGGCCGGCAAAAAAATTCAGGAACTCAATTTCGCCATTCGTGAAGCGATTCCCGAGATGCAACGGGTGGCCGAAGAGAATCCCAATGCCCAAGTTTTTGTGCGCGCGATCACCTTTGCCAATGGCGCGCAATGGCATATTTCGCAGCCGACCCCGGTCAAAGCTTTTCGCTGGACCGATATGCGCGCGCAGGGCGTGACAGATCTGGGCAAAGCGTTGCGCATGCTGGCCGAACAATTGACGCCAGAAGCCATGTCACCGCGCGGTCTGCCACCGGTCTTAGTGCTCGTCTCGGATGGTCGGCCCACGGACGATTACACCGCTGGGCTCAGAGCGATTTTGGATCAGCAATGGGGCAAAAAAGCGGTGCGCATTGCGATTGCGATTGGCGATGACGCCGATCTAGATGTGTTGCAAAAGTTCATCGGGCATTCAGAACTAGCGCCCCTCGTTGCCCACAACGCACCAGATCTGGTCAAATTTATCAAGTGGGCTTCGACCGCGGTGCTGCAATCGGCGTCGTCGCCGGTCAGCCAGACGCTGAACCAACCCGCGCCGACGACCAATGTATCACTCCCAGCTAGCCCTATTGCTTCGGAGAATGTTGAGGACGTCTGGTAGTTTTATGGCCCCCAATTTTTGGCGCTCATCGAATTGGGCCAGGGACAGCAGCAAGTCAGAAACCCTAGTCGCTGAGGCGACTTTCTACTGTCAGCAGCGGGATTCATCCCCGCGCAAATTGGTCCAGCAACGGGTTAAGCGTCATCCAAAATAGAACAACCAAGGGAAGTTATAGACTCCATGTGGCATGTTTTCGGCAGCAGCGTTCAGGGCGCCAGTCATCTGCGCACCAACGTTCCCAATCAAGATGCAATCGACTGGTTGGCCTGGCACAGTCGTGACCAACAATTTATCACGCTGGCCTTGGCCGATGGGCATGGCAATGCCCGCTATTTTCGCAGTGGCACGGGCGCCCAACAGGCCGTGGCGGTGGCAAAAACGTTGCTCAAAGAGTTAGGCCGCGTCTACAGCCAAAGTCAGAATCTGGCCGTCTTGAAAGAAATGGCCGAGCAGCAATTGCCCCAAATTCTCGTACGCCAATGGAATGATGCCATTGACCAACAGCTAGCCGCTGCCCCTTTCACCGCGCAAGAATTGGAAAAGTTAAACCCAGACTTTCAGGCACGTTTGACAAACAACCCGCGCTTGGCGTATGGCACCACGTTGGTGGCCGCATTGCTCACCCAGACGTTCATTCTCTATCTACAACTGGGCGATGGTGATATCCTCACGGTAGACGAAGCAGGTCATGTGGCCAACGCGCCACTCGTCATCGATCCGCATCTTACTGGCAATACGACAACCTCGCTCTGTATGACCGACGCTTGGCGTTTCGTACGCACCTATTTGCAACCACTAAGCGAACACACCCCAGCGATGATCATGCTCTCGACAGATGGCTACGCGAACTCTTTTGAAGAGAAAGCGGGTTTTCTGGCCGCAGCCAAAGATATTTTTGCGATTGTGCGCGAAGAAAGCGACAGTGGCGTCAGCTCGCTGCGCGCCAACCTGCCAGACTGGCTACGCGCGACCTCGGATGGGGGCAGTGGCGATGATATTTCGGTGGGGATTATTTATCGAACAGATCGTTGAACAGTTGGCCTCACCCCCGCGCCCTGTGGGCGCCCTCTCTCCTAAACGGAAGAGTTGTTTCAGAAGAGGGGAGAATGGTATTTGTTTTGCTCCCCTCTTCTGAACTCTGTCCTTTGATTCAGGAGAGGGGCCGGGGGTGAGGCGCCTAATCTCACAAATTTACTATGAACCAACTACTCAAAATCGGACAAATTGTCCACACGCAACTCTCGGGCGCCGATTGCAAAATCGAAGCCTTCATCGGCAGTGGCGCGCAGGGTGAAGTCTATCAGGCCACCTGGGCCGGTCAACCAGTCGCCCTGAAATGGTATTTTCCGCAATATGTGCAGCAGGATCCCGAACTGCGCCAGCGCATCGAAGCGATCATCCAAGCCGGTCCGCCCAACGACCGTTTTTTGTGGCCGCTGGAATTGGCGTTTCAGCTTGGAGATAGCAAGAGCTTTGGTTATCTGATGCCCCTGCGCGACGCGCGTTTTAAAGGCATGGCGGATTTGATGATGCGCCGGATCGAGCCATCCTTTCATGCGCTGGTCACGGCGGGGATTGAACTGGCACACAGCTATTTTCAATTGCACGCGCGCGGCTTTTGCTACCGCGACATCTCGTTTGGCAATGTCTTCTTTGATCCAGCCAGCGGCGAAGTGCGCATTTGCGACAATGATAATGTCGATATCAACAATAAACCAGGCGCGATTGGTGGCACGATTCGCTTTATGGCTCCGGAAATTGTGCGCGGTGAGGCGTCGCCCGACACACAAACCGACCTCTTTTCATTGGCCGTGCTGCTCTTTTATCTGCTCTTCAACCATCATCCACTAGAAGGCAAGCGCGAAACGGCGATTCGGTGTTTCGACCTGCCGGCCATGACCAAACTCTATGGCAAAGAGCCCCTGTTCATTTTCGATCCTCAAGACGACAGCAACCGGCCTGTCCCCGGTGAGCATGACAATGCGATCGCGTTCTGGCAAATTTATCCCGAATTTTTGCGCAAACTTTTTACAAAGGCTTTTACGGATGGCGTACATGAGCCCGATCACGGGCGCGTGCGCGAGAG
>JBBQBY010000124.1:0-15547 GCA_038318235.1 Caldilineales bacterium | reverse complement strand
AATCGCTTTCGCAGTGGGGCGTACTTCGTGCCGTTAGCGGCGATTGCCGACGCGCCGGCCATTTTACCGGCCTTGGTCACCGTTCTGGGATTATCGTCCGCAGGTAATCAGGTTTCCGCCGACGCACGCAAACGCCTGGTGCTCGATTTCCTGGCCGACAAACAGTTGTTGCTGATCTTCGATAACTTTGAGCAGGTGCTAGAGGGTCGTACACTGTTGATCGAGATTTTGGAGGCTGCGCCAGCGGTGCATCTGCTAGCGACTTCACGTGAACGGTTGCATCTGCGCCATGAACAGGTCTACCCGATTAGTGGGCTGGCATGTCCCACCACCGGCACCGATGTGGAGGCGCCGGCTTTCGTACTTTTCCTGCAAATTGCGCAACGGATTCAACCCCATTTTCAGCCAGATGAGCGGGAACGCCTGGACCTGGTACGGATTTGTCAATTGGTGGCGGGCATGCCGCTGGCGTTGGAGTTGGCTGCCGGCTGGGTGCATCTGTTGCCAACGTCGGCGATTGCCGAGGCGCTACAGGCGAATCTTGACCTGCTGGAGACAACGATGCAGGATGTCCCGGCGCGTCATCGCAGTATGCGCGCGGCCTTTGCTACGACCTGGCAGCTGTTGGCAGAAGACGAACGCCGTAGTTTTGCCCAACTTAGTGTCTTTCGCGGCGGCTTCACCCGTGCCGCCGCTCAGCAAGTGGCGGATACAACGCTCAGGCAGTTAAGCGTCTTTACTGATAAGTCGCTGATCGATTATCAGCACGCGACTGGCCGCTACGAAATTCACGAGTTATTGCGTCAGTATGCCCTGGAACAATTGACCGCACATGGCGAGTTGCTGAGCGTTCAACGGCGGCATGCCCTGTATTTTTTGTGGCAGGCGGAGAGTGCAGATGCAGAATTGCGCGGTCCCCAACAAAAGGAGTGGCTTGATCGCCTAGAGGGCGAAATCGATAACCTACGCGCAGCGCTATCGGCAACGCTACAGCATGATCCAACCACTGCACTCGCGCTTGCCGCTGCCCTGGGACCTTTCTGGCGGCGCCGATCCAGTACGGAAGGCTGGCAATGGTTAGCGGCGGTGTTGGCGACAGCGCCGGAACCGTCGCCCCTACGCGCCAAAGCCTTAATGTTTGCCGGCTCGTTGGCGCGTCTTAATGGTGAGCATGGGCAGGCCCGCACCTGGTTAGAAGAAAGTGTCGCATTCTGGCGCACCCAACATGATCCTGATAACCTGGGCCAGGCTTTGCGCCATCTCGGTTGGGCTTACTACAGCTTAGACCCAAGCCAATCCTTGATCTGCTTTGAAGAAAGCCTTGCCCTTTTTCGTCAGCTTGGCAATGAGCAGCGCTTGGCCCAATGTTTAACCGATCTGGCTCATCTGACGCGCGATGTAAAAGCGGATTATGCCCAGGCCGCCCACTATGCCCACGAAAGTCTGGGCTTTATGCGCAAACTCGGTGATCAACTAGGAACAGCCTATGCCCTGATGGCGTTGGCTGAATTAGTCGAATTGCAAGGGAACTATGCAGAGGCTGCGCGCTTACTTACCGAGGCAATTGATCTCTTTCAACTGCTTAACCATAAAATTGGCATTGCAGGTGGCCTGGTCTCCTTAATTGAAAATGCCTGGCATCGCTGTGCTTATCGCGAGGCTTGCACCTGGGGCGAGCAAGCCCTCACTTTGCTGCAGGAAGTAGCCGGTCATCAAATGGATTTATTGCTAACCTGGCATCATCTGGGTTTGGTAGAGTTGAGTTTGGGACATTGGGCGCGGGCGCAAGAACATTTACAAGCGAGCCTACACCTCGCTAACAAGCGGAGAAATGAGAAAATGATGGCCCGTTGCCTGGCCGGGTTGGGCGGCGTGGCCCTGAGCCAAGGAAATGTGCGGCGCGCGATTCTTCTATTGAGCGCAGCGTATGCGCAGTTTGCCCAGTTGCCGCCCTTTTTGACACCGGCCGATGAAACTGTTTATCAACAGTGGATAGAAACCGCGCGCACCCAACTTGATGAAGCCGCCTTTGCCACTACTTGGGCCGAAGGCAGAGAATTATCCCTTGAACAGGCGATAGACCACGCCCTTTCCTAGTAACAATTGTCACACTAGAACTTGCGAAGGGAGTAAGGTAACTGCTCCTTGTTTTGGGCCATCCCATGCTTTTCGACTATACTATAAACGGCAACTAATACGATCAAAGGAGCATTTATTGCGCGTTCTACTCACGGGAATTGCCGGTTTTGCGGGCAGCCATTTGGCCGAATATTTGTTGCGTGAAACTGATATCGAGTTGCATGGTGTGATCCATCGCCATGAACGGCGGATCCAACATCTACGTAACCAGTTGACGCTGCATCGTGGTGATCTGCGGAATGCACTCTGGGTGAGTGATCTGATCCAGACTGTGCAACCAGATTGCATGTTACATTTGGCGGCGTGGAGTGATGTCGGGGGCAGTTGGCAGCAGCCGTGGACAACCTACGAGTTGAACATCCAATGCCAACTTAATTTGATGGAGGCCCTGTGGCGGTGGACGCCTACTTGTCGTACGCTGGTCGTAACCTCCAACGAAGTTTATGGCTTGGTGCGCCCCGAAGACTTGCCGATCGACGAAGCAACCCCCTTGCGCCCCAATAGCCCTTACGGCGTTAGCAAAGTGGCCCAGGATATGATGGCTTTGCAATATTGGTATAGCCACCATCTGCCCACGCTACGCGCCCGCAGCTTCAATCATATTGGGCCGGATCAGGCCGATGATTTTGTGGCCAGCGCGTTTGCGCACCAGATTGCCGAGATCGAGGCCGGCTTGCGGCCGCCCGTGGTTGCGGTTGGTAATCTGGAGGCCCAGCGCGATTTTACCGACGTGCGCGATGTCGTGCGCGCTTATTGGCTGTTGCTCCAACATGGCGAAGCGGGCGAGGTGTATAATGTGGGTAGCGGTCAAAGTCGGCCGGCGCGCTGGCTGCTGGAGACGCTGCTGGAGTTAACGCCAGCCCAAGTGGAAATTACGGTTGACCCAGCGCGCTTGCGCCCCAGCGACGTGCCAGTGAGCACTTGTGACAACCACCGGCTTGTCGCCGCCACCGGTTGGCAACCGCAAATTGATTTGCGTGACTCTCTGCATGATTTGTTGGATTTTTGGCGGTCTCAGATTAAATAATTGTGGAGTGATGAGAGGACGACAAGCGGAGTGAATGATCTCGTTGCGCATCTGCCATCCTTCCCATTCCATGCCATCGAATCAGTAAGGAGAAACTTTTTTCATGCCAACCGCATTGGTCACGGGCGTCACCGGTCAAGATGGTAGCTATCTGGCCGAATTTTTGCTGCAACAAGGCTATACAGTCATCGGCATGGTGCGGCGCACCAGCACGATCAATTTTGAGCGGCTGAAACATATTCAGAGCCAGATTGAAATTGTTCAGGGTGATCTGTTGGATCAGATGAGCTTGATCGCGATCCTGCAAGAGCACCGCCCACAAGAAGTTTACAACCTGGCTGCGCAGAGTTTTGTGCCCACCAGCTTCAGCCAACCGGTGCTGACCGGCGAATTTACGGCCCTTGGTGTGACGCGCGTGTTAGAGGCGATTCGTTTTGTCGACCCACAGATTCGTTTCTATCAGGCCAGCAGCAGCGAAATGTTTGGCAAAGTGATGGAAGTGCCGCAGCGCGAAACAACGCCGCTCTATCCGCGCAGCCCGTATGGCGTCGCCAAAGTTTATGGTCATTGGATCACGATCAACTATCGCGAAAGTTATAACCTTTTCGGCTGCTCAGGCATTCTTTTTAATCATGAATCGCCGCGCCGTGGCCTGGAATTTGTCACGCATAAAATCACCGATGCCGCGGCCCGCATCAAGCTTGGTTTGGCGCATGAATTACATCTGGGCAATTTGGAAGCCCGGCGTGACTGGGGTTATGCCGGCGACTATGTGCGCGCCATGTGGCTGATGTTGCAACAGGATGCGCCGGATGATTATGTGGTGGCGACCGGTGAGACGCACAGCGTACAGGAATTTGTCGAAGAAGCGTTCAGCTACTTGGATCTAGACTGGAAGCAATACGTAATTCAAGACCCCAAATATTATCGCCCGGCGGAAGTCGATCTGTTGGTTGGTGACCCAGCCAAAGCAGGGGCTAAGCTCGGTTGGGAACCAACCGTGAATTTCCGCCAGTTGGTGCGCTTGATGGTCGATGCGGATCTGCAAACGTTACAGATTAATGAGGGGTAGCGGTAGAACATTCTGATGCCTTCGGTCACGGTAAATGGTCAAACCATTTTTTACGCAGCGAGCAACAAGGCAATACCCTCTGCGCCTTTGGTTTTGATCCACGGGGCAGGCGGCACGCATCTGCACTGGCTGCCGCAACTGCGTCGTCTGCCCAATACGCCAGTCTATGCCCCTGATCTGCCTGGGCATGGCCGCTCTACCGGCGACAATTACAAGAGCATTGCAGATTATCGAGCATGGCTGCTTGCCTTTGTCGAAGCTCTAGATTTGCCGCCGTTTGTCTTAGCAGGCCATTCAATGGGCGGTGCGATTGCGCTCGATTTTGTGCTCGCCTATCCAGAACGGTTGGTTGGGCTAGGGCTGGTAGGGACGAGTTCGCGGCTGCGCGTGGTGCCAACGCTTTTAACCGGCCTCCAAAGTGACTTTGCCGCCACGACCGAACAGTTAGTCGATCTGATGTACGCACCAACTGTGCATTCGCAGACAAAGCGGATCGCACTGCAACGTTTACGCGCGGTGGACCCCGCTCTGTTATATGCTGATTTTAGCGCCTGTAATGCCTTTGATGTTAGCGCACACGTGGCCGAGATCACGGTGCCAACGCTGATTGTTTGTGGCCAGTTGGACAAGATGACGCCGGTCAAGTATAGTGAACGCCTGCACGAGCAGTTGCCCAACAGTGAATTGCATGGGTTGGCCAACGCCGGCCATATGGTTATGTTGGAGCAACCTGCTGAAACGACCAGGTTGTTGGCGAGTTTCTTGGCTAGAATTAATCGGACAGCGTTATGAAACGTGATGATGCACTGCGCATTTTAACCGAGCATCGAGCGGATTTGCAGCGTGAATTTGGCGTCAAGTCGCTGGCGCTGTTTGGCTCTGTCGCGCGTGATGAGGCAACCGAAGCAAGTGATGTTGATTTACTGGTCGAGTTTGATCGTCCTACAGGATTGTTCGGTTTAATCCGGCTGCAAGAGTATTTAGGCCATCTGTTTGATCGTCCAGTCGATGTGGGCACGCCAGAGAGCCTCAAGCCACGTATCAGATCAAAAGTGCTTGCGGAGAGCATTCATGTCAACTAGGTCTTGGCGAGAACGAGTTGAAGATATTCTTGATGCGATCGCCGAAACTCAGCTTTTCGTTGTTGGTATGACATTTGAACAATTCAAGGCCGATGCTAAAACGCGTAAAGCAGTCATGACAAATTATGCCATCATTGGTGAGGCTGCTGGGCATATTCCTAGTGAAATTACCTCACGCTATACAGAAGTGCCATGGGCGGTGATGCGTTCCATGCGTAACTGGATAGTCCATGTCTATTTTTCAGTTGAGCCAAAAATTCTTTGGGCTACTATCCAGGATGACCTACCACCATTAGTCAAACCGTTACGGGGACTCTTGGCTGAGAAGGACAGTTGACGGTGGAGCGTTCCCTATTCAAAAAAGCAAAAGTTTACCCTTATGGCTGAAACATTACGTCTTTTTGTCAGTGCAACCAACGATCTAGAAGCCGAACGCGCCGTGATTGGGCGCGCGGTGGCGCAATTGCCGGTGCAGATTGGCATCGAAATTCGCCGCACGCCGGTGCGTGGGGCAGATTATGAATCGATTCATGAACTGATCGCCAATGTGGATCGGGTCTACTTTCTGATGGGCCAGGATATTACGGCCCCCGCCGGCGCCGAGTGGTTTCTGGCCTGGCAACTGGAACGCTCGGTTTTATCTTTGCGCCGCCTCCATCGCCCTACCCCAGCCGCCAGCGATTTTATGCGTATGGCGCCAATCCGCTGGATGCCTTTTCAGACCGGCGAAGACGTGGCGCGTATCGTCACGTTAGATTTAGTCCGCATTTTGCAACATCCACAAAATCGTTATGGCTTGAGCCTGACCGAGCTAGAATTGCTCAACGCCTACGGCCAACGCGTTAACAATGCCCACGGATCTGCCACCAAACCGTTAGATCCAGGCGGTGCAGAAGGTGGTGGCGTGTTATTGGATTTTGGCCATCGCGAGCCGCTAGACGGCGTGGGCTTAAACGAAAGATAAGAATGACGGAGCCTCACCCCCGGCCCCTCTTCTGAAACAGTCTTTCCGTTCAGAAGAGGGGCCGGGGGTGAGGCTCCGCAATGATAATAAAAAATTAAACAGCGCCCTGAAAATTCTGCGCGTCTGGTGAGCAGGACAGATTTTGGGGCGACTTTAAAAGGAATCATTTTATGGCAATCAAATTGACTGGCGTCAAAAATTGGTTTATTTATAATGTGTCCGCTTTGCTATTCGAGCGTCCGGCGCGCAAGACAACCTTCGCCGAATTAATTACTAAACTTGAACAATCCGGCTTGGCGATTGCCGCGCAAGCCGCGACTGCGGCGGATACGCCGGCCAATCGTGAGCTATTGCGGCACATTTCGGGGATCGAGCGCTGGGCGCAACGCCGCTTGCGCGTTTTCCTAGGTAAAGCCTTTATCCAAGATGAATTTGATAGTTATCAGTCGGCTGCCAGCCTCAATCTTCCGCAACAACTTGAATTTTTCCAGAAGACGCGCCAGGCAACCGTTGAATTGGCCAAACAACTGGCCAGTGCCAAACTCAGCGAAACAGCCACCGTGCGCCATAATTTTTTTGGCCCCATGAGCGCCCGCGCCTGGCTCACCTATCTGGCTGGCCATGCAAAGCGGGAAGCCAAAGGAATTAAATAAAAGGAGTAGGGAGTAGGGATTAAAGGAGAGGCGATGCTCGTTAATCCCTACTCCCTACTTCTCCCTCAGTCATTTGCCATCAATCTTACGCCACATGCTATAATCTTGCCATGAATGTGATCCAGCGTCAGTCGGCGCGCACTGGTTTTTGGGTGGTTTTATTGGGTAGTGTCCTTGCTTGGGCGCCCGCAACGTTTCCTGGTTATTGGCAAAGTTTAGATGGATTTGTCCCGGTCTTCAACGCGACGAGTCCCAACCCGATCGCCGATATCGCGACTGCGCCTGATCTGTGGCGTGGGATCGGGCGCGGCGCTTTTTTGTTGATCCGTCCGCTCATGGTCTTGGGGCTAGATCAGGTTGCTGCGGTGCGTGTCACCTTTGTGCTCTGCTTGGTGTTGGGGGGGCTGGGCATCTATGTCTGGTTGCGCCCACGGATCGGTGATCGTGGCGCCGGCTTGGCAGGCGTGATCTACATGCTGCTGCCGCCTTTTCTCGCCACTGTCTATGTGCGCGGCAGCTTGAGCGATGCGGTGATGCTCGCCTTGTTGCCCCTCGCTCTGGCCGGGATCGCGATTCATGCGCAGAGCCGCTCGATGAGTGCAGCCATTTTGGTTGTGATCACGCTGCTCTGGATGTGGCGGACACAGGTCGGGCTAGCGATATTGGTCACCGTCTTTTTGCTACTCTATACCGTGTGGGTTGAACGGCAATCGGTGACCGCATGGGTGGTTCTGCTCAGTGGCGCAGCTGGATTGACCAGCCTGATTCCACTTTGGGCTGTCATTGCCCCTTCCCCGGTAAATTTTCAAGACCATTTTGTCTTCTTGTTTCAACTCTTTGCCAACACCTGGCAAGTGGCGCCTAGTCTGCCTGGTTGGCAGGACGCCTACCCTTTTCAACTTGGTTTTGCGGCGCTGATCTTTAGCGCGCTAACCCTGTGGTTGTGGCAAGTGGCGCCATACAACCGCCAGAAAATCAGTTTACGTGCAGATTCGGTGGGCCGACTGCTCGGTTTTAGCTTTATCGGCATCGTGCTCTTAATCACCCTGAGCCTGAGTATGAGTGAGCCGCTATGGCGCTTGAGCCATGCCGACCGCCTGCTCACCTATCCCTGGCAGATCTTGTTGCTGGCTTGCCCTTTGCTGGCCGTAACCGCGGGCAGTCTGCTAATTCTGCATAGCGACTTCAACAGCAGTCCCTATTGGTCGATCCTGCTGACCTTAGTGGTGTTGAGTAGTTATCCTTACCTCTCGACCAATTTTACCCAGGTTAAGCCCCCAGATATGCCAGTTGCTGTCATCGGCGTCAACGATAATTTTGTGGTGCTCTCTGCCAACCTAACGGAGCATGCTCAACCGCGCACCACGACTTTAGAAGTGACCTGGCAAGTCTTACACCCCGTTGGATTTGACGACAATGTATTTTTTCAAGCCTTGACGGGCGATGAGGATTCACCGGTTGTGGTCGCACAACTCGATCGCCAGCCGTGCGATGGCAAGTGTCCCGTGACAAGTTGGCAGCCAGGCGAAATCCTCACCGACACCTATCAATTGGATTTGACGCGCGCGACTCAGGCCAAAAATTTGCGCTATTATTTCGGCTATTACGACTGGCGCGATGGCAAACGCTTGCCGGTGGATGGTGGCATTAACGATAAACTGGTGTTTCATGGCCAGTGAAGTTGCGCGCGAAACCAAACTTACCGCCCAAACCGAATGGTTACCCAACCCGTCGATTGCGCTGTGGCGTGATCGGCTTTTCTGGTTAACGTTGGCATTGACCAGTTTTGCGGTTGCGCCGTTTATGCTGCCTGGTTATTTTTGGGGCGCCAATGATGCCCGTCATCATGTCTATTTTCTCTTTGAATTTGACCGCGTCGTGCAAGATGGCATCTGGTGGCCGCGCTGGAGTCCCGATTTTGCTTTTGGCTATGGTTATCCCTTTTTTAATATTTACGGCGGGTTCAGCCACTTTATAGCGGAATTATTACTGCATTTTCTCCATTTTAGCTATACCGGCGCGATTGAGACGGTCTTCGGCTTGAGCATCGTGGGTAGCGCCGCTGCCATGTATCTCTATGTCCGTTCCTGGTTGGGGCGACCCGCCGCTGTGATCGCCGCGTTGGCCTATGTCTACATTCCTTATCATTTACTCAACCTCTATGTACGCGCCAATCTATCGGAGAGCATGGCTTTTATCTGGCTGCCACTTTGCCTCTGGACCGTGCGGCAGGCGATTGTCCGACCTTCCTATCGTTGGGTGGTGGGGGCAGCACTCAGCTATGCTGGGCTAATGTTAACGAGTAATCTGGTGATTGTGCTGTTTACGCCCTTACTTGGGCTCTATGTGGTCGTCCTGCTCTTTATTTATGCATCACCCGAGGGCGGCAGCGTCAAAAGGCAAAATCTGAGGCAGCGCATCTGGCTATGGGTGCGGCGGGCTGTTGTGCCTGGCCTGGGTCTACTGGCCGGTTTAGGCTTAAGCGCGATCTTCTGGCTGCCTGTGTTATTTGAATATAAGGACGTACGCGTCGACCAATGGTTCGATGTGCGCTACGATTTTCATGGTCACTTTGTCTACTTCTTTCAACTCTTCAGCCCGCGCTGGGGCTTTGGCACGAGCATTGTCGGTCCCAATGATCCGATTGGGTTTCAGCTTGGGATCGTGCCCGTCGTCTTTGCCGTGCTTGGCGTGGGCATGGTCTGGAAAAGTGCGGGACGGCTGCGCTGGGAAATTACCTGTCTGGTGGTTGCAGCGGTGGTGGCCACCTTTGTGGGCCTGACGTGGGCCGCGCCCTTGTGGGATTTTCCACTGATTAAGGGTGTTTTACGTGCTGCACAATTTCCCTGGCGCTGGTTTAGCATTACGGCGCTCTGTGTCAGCATTCTGGCCGGGTTGATTGCCCACCGCCAAGCGCGTTTGACTGACCAAATGAACTTACCCTTGCTGGCTATGATCGGCTTGATTTTGCTGGGCAGCTACCCATATGTGCGTGTAGAAATCCGTGCGCCGGCGGAAGGACCAGTGAGCTTGGCTGGCTTAATGCGCTTTCAACAATCGTCCGACGAAATGACGGGTAGCACGCGCTGGACAAAAGTGATTCCGAAGTGGAGTCCGATTGCCGATGAATATATTCGCCAAGATGAAACTGGTGGACCGGTAAAGCCCGTAACCACTACGGTTGATTATGCCAATCAAACCTATCCGCTCGATTATAAAACTTTTGCCCTAAATTCCGTTGCCCACAACACGGTAATGGAGGAAGTCTATTTCTATAATCGGCGCACGCGCGAACAACGCGTTGTTTTTAATCAATTTTACTACCCTGGCTGGCATGCCTACCTGCTTGATGGGCAACATGGCAAAGTGGTGCGCCCGCTGAACATTATCCCCGAAGAGACCGGCACATTGGGACGCATGACCGTTCCCGTTCCTCAAGGCGACGGTTATCTATTGTTGCGCTTCGAAGATACCCCCCCGCGTCTGATTGGCAAATACATTTCATTCGCAACAATTATCCTGTTGTTAATCGGTGGACTTTGGTCAATTCGTAGCCAATGGTTGCCGCTAACAACGCGTATACTGGCCCGCTAACCCCTTCACTCGTTTAAAACCCCAGATAAACTTACATTTATTCATATTTACAACTTCGTATTTTTACGCATGGCGGTATATTGTATACAATAAGCAATAACTTCGTAAAGGAGGTGTAAAAAGCTAACTAACAACAGAATAAAATTTTTGTTCGGCACCTATTGTTGACGCTGTGTACGTTCGTGGTTCCCCCACAACCCAAACCCAGACAACCTTCAGGAGAATGAAACAATGTCTAATCCGGTTATCCAGACAGTTGAATTGTTGCGGAGACCGATGATTTGCGAAGAGGAAGTAAGCGGACTCATGCACCAGTATGGGACGCCCCTTCGTCGAACCTTTACCATTCAGGCCGATGAGTATATTCGATCTTACCGGTGGCGGACTGATATTGACCGTCGCGCCGAGGTCGTCTTTGCAATTCAAGACCCAACCGGTAAAATATGGTTACATGCAAAACCACACTATCCAGACCATATTGCTCGCTTACCGTCAGGTGGCATTGATTGGGATGAATCAATCCAGCATGCGCTCTTTCGCGAAGTAGAAGAAGAGACCGGCATGTGTGTCGAAATCAAGCGTTTTGTGGGCTTGATCGAGTATCATTTTCAACACAATGGCTCGACGGTAAAGTTTGCTAGCTATATTTTTCACTTGTTTTGTGGCAGTGCGATGCCTGTGATTCCGCCTTGTGGCGAGATTTCAGCTTTTCGAGCCGTTTTGCCCAGTCAATTGTCACAGATCACCGTCGATATGCGTAATCTGATCGGTGATCGTCGCGGCTGGGGCCAATGGCGTGCACTTGCGCATGATTTAGTGTATGATGTACTGAAGAAATGAAACCTGAGTTGGGAAGGATGTTAGTAAGCCGTCACACTTGCACTTCCCAACTCAGCTAGGCCTAAAGTGATGCTTGTGATGGTTTTATAGCCATTGCGTTTTTTAGTGTTAGTTTAATCGGACCCCCAGCCCTCCTTTACAGGGAGGGAGCCGTCACGGGACAGTCGAAGTGTCTCATTCTATCTCTATTCAGCCCCTCTCCTATTGGGGAGGGGTCAATTGTTTTTACAAAGTTAGGGAGTTTTTATGCTCGTTCCCCTCGCGTGGCTCAAAGAATATGTGGACCTAAATTTATCTACGGCTGATCTGGTCGAGCGCTTGACGCTGGCCGGGCTAGAAATTGCTTCGATTGAACGCGTAGGCGATTGGTGGGATGCCGAAACCCTCTTGGTGGGCCAAGTGGTAGCTGTATTGCCGCACCCAGACGCTGATCGCCTGGTGTTGGTGGATGTCAATTATGGCGGCGCAGCGCCGCAGCGCGTGGTCACGGGAGCCCCTAATTTGTATGTGTTCAAAGGCGCGACCCCCTTGCCCACGCTCAAGGTCGCTTTTGCGCGCGAAGGTGCCGTCCTGCTCGACGCTTACAGCGACCAGCAGCCGCGCCCCAAAAAGAGACTAAAAGCCTCCAAGATTCGGGGGATACCCTCGGCTGGCATGGTCTGTTCCGAGCGCGAATTGGGCTTGAGCGAGGAACATGAAGGCATTATCCTCTTGCCCGAAGACGCGCCTGTTGGTCAAGCCTTGCGTGATTATCTGGGCGATGAAGTGCTGACCGTTGAACTTACGCCAGACATGGCGCGTTGCTTGAGCATGATCGGCATCGCGCGCGAGGTATCTGCGCTGAGCGATGCCACTCTGCATCTGCCCATCGACGAATGGTCGCCAACTGGCAATGATCAAGCCAGCGATTATGCCGCTGTGCGTATTGAAGATCCCCAACTCTGCAACCGTTATACGGGTATTGTCATCACCGATGTAAAAGTGGGGCCGTCACCCAAATGGATGCAGGAGCGGCTGACCAAAGCTGGTATGCGCCCGATCAACAATATTGTCGATATCACCAACTATGTGATGTTGGAATGGGGCCAGCCTTTGCACGCCTTTGATTATGGCATTTTGCAACGGCGTGCGGGCGATGCCAAACCAACGATCATCGTACGTCGGGCGCAGGCGGGTGAGAAATTCACCACACTGGACAATGCACAACGCGAGCTTGATGATAAGATGCTGATGATCGCCGATACTGCCGGTTCGATTGCGCTGGCCGGGGTGATGGGCGGTTTGGAAAGCGAAGTCAGCGACCAGACGCAGACCGTGTTGTTGGAATCGGCCACTTTTGAAGGCATCAATAACCGGCGTACGAGCCAGAAACTTAAATTAAACAGCGAAGCCAGCTTTCGGTTTGCGCGTGGTGTGCCGGCTGAACTTAACCCGTTGGCTGCCCGCCGCGCCGCCGAATTGATGCGGCTATATGCGCATGGCCGCATTGTACCCGGTATCATCGATGCTTATCCAGTGCCGCAGCCAACGCGCACTGTTTATACCACGGTCAGCGATCAACGCCGCCTGTTAGGCGTGCCAGTAGAATTAGACGAAGTCGCCTCCGCCTTGCGCAAGCTTGATTTCCAGGTGCAACAGGTGGATGCGATCGCCGCCGACGCGGTGGACGCCGCCTCGTTTGCCCTACATCGTTTGCCCGACGAACCGTTGCTCGAATGTATCGCCCCTTGGCATCGTTTGGATGTGGCGATCCCGGCTGATCTGACCGAGGAAGTGGCGCGCATCATTGGTTACGAGCAGGTGGGCACAAACTTGATCGATGATGTTATGCCCACCCAGCGCCGGAACGATACCTTTGAGACCGAAGAGCGTGTGCGCGACATTCTGATCAACCTGGGTCTGCAAGAGACGATCAATCATCCGTTGACGACCCCAGAAAATCATGCAAAATTACAGATCGAGCAAGTTGCGCCATATGTGGCCCTGGCTAACCCTGGCACACCCGAACGACGTGCCTTACGCCGTGCTTTGTTGGTGAGCGCCATGGAAAACCTGGCGCGCAATTTACGCTATTCCAACCGGCTGACCACCTTCGAAGTGGGGCGGGCCTATCTGCCCGAAGCGGGTGACGGTCTACTGCCCAAGGAAGAACGGCGCGTGAGTATTGTGCTCACCGGCGCCCGCCGCCCATCCACGAGTCTTTATCCCGACGCCGGTGGCAGCGAAGTGATGGATTTCTTCGACCTCAAAGGGGTGGTTGAGACCTTGTTAAATCGTCTGGGCTTTCCTAGCACGCAGATCGAATACCGGGCCAAACCAGATACCGGCACCTTTGGCCCGCGCTGTGCCGAGGTTATTTTGGAAGGTAAAAGTCTGGGTCTGATCGGTGAAATTCATCCCCAGGCACGGGCGGCCTATAATTTGCCGGCAGTTCGGATCAACGCTGCGGAGTTAAATTTGGAACCGCTGATTAAGCCACACTGGCGCTTGCAGCCAATGCAACCGATCAGTAGCTATCCACCTGTGGTCGAGGATTTGGCCTTTGAAGTGGCGGAAGATGTGACCTCGCAGCAGGCTTATCAGGCGATTCACCAAACGGGGGGCGCGTTGGTCACCCACATCGAACTCTTCGACATATACCGCGGTGAGCCGCTACCGGTGGGCTTCAAGTCGCTCGCCTATCGCTTGACCTATCAAAGCCCCGAGCGCAGTCTGCATGAAAAGGAAGTGGAGCAATTGCGCAAACGAATTATCAGCGCGGTGGAGAAGGTGACCGGTGGCAAGTTGCGGGGTTAGGACAGCAATCATCGAGTGACGGTCAAAATAAATGTGACCAGCACTTCCCGTTGCAAACTATGATTGATTGGTGGTCATCCTCCTTCCGGGAAGTGACAACTCGATCATTCGTTATCCTAACTGATTAGGGTCACTTCCGGGAAGATCCTACGTTGAATGGCTGATTGGTGGTCCGCCGCCTTCTGGGAAGGCTTGATTTGTTCAGTGCCTGGTTGGGCATTTCCTTCCCGGAAGGATTGTTAGTTGTACCCACCATCCTACGGATAATTGGTTATTAACAGAAAAGGCGCTGACGGTAGCCATGAGGTTATATCTCCGCTCCCAGTCAATGCCCTTTTACTATTCGATTAGCCTAGCCAACATGTTGGCGCGTTCAAGTATCCATCGCCAGCAAGCGATCCATCCACCGTTTGCGCCAGAGCAGCCACAAGCCTACGAACCATACGGCTAGCCCCACCAAGATTGCCCCCCAGGTTGGCAGAAAGGGTGGCATGAAGCCAAAATAGTTGGATACGGGCGGGATATATAAACCCACGAGCAATAAGACGATCAGACCGATGGCCAGCCAGGTGGGCCGCTTGTCGGGGCTAACCTCGCGCCAACTAGCCAGCCAACTTACGGGTGGCTCCAAAAACAAGATCAGCAGAAGTGCGCTGAGTGAAAGAAAGACTGACAGCGCCGTCTGCGCCACAATCCGTGAGGCCGTTAGCCCAAATTGCTGTGCACTTTGATAGGTCAAGCCAGTTGCGTGCTCAAAAACCATAATGACGGCTGGTGGGATAACCTGATTTTCCAATAAGTTACTGATTCGAAAATAGACAAACGTGTAGATGGTGACGCCGATCAACATGCTCCACAAGGCGACGGGCAGCACGAAGCGCACCATCGAAGAGAGCAGCGGCTCGTGTTTTGTATTGGGGCGCGCCCATAATGTTAAAAAGAAAGCCGGCAGACCGACGGTGATCGCCGTGACGCCGGCCTGGGCCGGTTCAAAGGGAAAGGTCAAGCCCACCATCAGCGCGCCGATGATCACGAAGGCATAGGTGAACGAGCGCGTGATCAGCAGATAGGTGGCATTGGTCAAGCCGTTGATAATGCGTTTACCTTCGGTCAAGGCTGGGGCCAACGCCGCATACGAATCGTTGAGCAGTACCATATCGGCCACGTTGCGCGCCGCACTGCTGCCGCTCTGCATGGCGATACCCAGGCGGGCCTTTTTTAGGGCCAAAATATCGTTGACGCCATCACCAATCATCGCTACATAATGCTTGCGTTGGATCAGGACATCGATCAATTGCGCCTTCTGTTCTGGGGCGATCCGCCCAAAAATCGTCGCTTCTTCGGCTGCCTGTTCAAATTCGGCGGCGCTCATCTGCGCCA
>JBBQBY010000123.1:0-15611 GCA_038318235.1 Caldilineales bacterium | reverse complement strand
TCCGGAGTTTTACCCCACCCTAACCCTCCCCAAACAGGGAGGGGACCGTCACAGGGTAGACGAAGTAACCGTTCCTCCCCTCGTTTGGGGGAGGTTAGGAGGGGGTAAAAACTCCGCTTTTCAAATTGAACTCAGTATAGCACTCGATATGGTTCAACTTTTCCACGCACTAACCTGATCCAAAACATTCATCTCTTCACCAGCCAAGGTCACACCCCCTGCGCTCAGGCTTTCTTGCAACTGTTCAACTGTATTGGCCCCAATAATTGGCGCAGTAATATAGGGTAAATTTAACTGCCAGGCCAATGCTACCTGTAAAACGGTCAGATTCCGAGTTTTGGCGATTTCATCCAGCTTATCCACCACCGCAAAGCCTTTATCATTCATATAGCGGCGCACCCCTTCAGCGCGTGCGCTGGCGGGCGTCGGTTGATCGCGGCGATATTTGCCGGTCAAGAAACCGCCGGCCAGTGGACTATAGGGGATCACGCCAATACCAAATGTTTCCACTACATCCTTCAATTCGCGTTCAAACTCGGCGCGATTCACCAGATTATAGTGCGGTTGAAGGCTGGCATAGCGGACAAGTTGCTGCTGATCGCTCGCCCACAAAGCGTGGGTTAGACGCCAAGCTGGATAGTTGCTGCACCCGACATAACGCACTTTACCTTGCTGCACCAGCGTATCCAACGCCAGCATCGTCTCTTCAATTGGCGTGTCAGCATCGTAGGAATGCGTCTGATACAGGTCAATGTAGTCGGTTTGCAGACGGCGTAAACTATCCTCGCAGGCCTGGATCAGATGGGCGCGGCTCAAGCCTTCACCATTAGGACCATCCCACATTCTGGCACGTGCCTTCGTCGCCACGACGATCTGGCGGCGATTCTGGCGCGCTTGCATCCAGCGGCCGATAATTTCTTCGCTCACACCGCCAGGGTTGCCTGCGGCCCAACGGCTGTAGATATCGGCAGTGTCGAGAAAGTTGCCACCGGCTTCAACAAAGGCATCCATTACCTTGAAACTGGCTGCCTCATCTGCTGTCCAGCCCCATTGCATGGTGCCAAGGCAGAATTCAGAAACTTTGAGCCCCGTCCGGCCAAGTTTACGATAATTCATTTGAATTTCCTCTACTCTCTTAAAAAATTGCTCTGCCCGCAATTGTAGTAAAACATTGCGCGCTTCATGACATGGAGCATATAATAATGCCCGATTACCTTAAAAAATGAAAGTGAGAAATCAACTATGTGGATAAAGCCGCGGCTTACGTTGGTCTATGGCATGGCGACGATTGGTCTGCTAGCCTTCTTTTATACGCTTACGCCAATTGATCGCGCCGATCTGGCAACGACCACACGGGCCGTTCATGCGGCGTCAGACGTTGTGCGTTTGGGGTTGATCGGAGACTTTGGTCTGGCTGGACCGAATGAAGCGAGCGTCGCCAGTTTGGTCAAAAGCTGGAATCCTGACGCGATTGTCACGTTGGGTGACAACAACTATTTCTTTGGCGAAGCGGCGACAATTGACGATAATATCGGGCAATATTATCACCAATATATCTATCCATATAAAGGTAGCTACGGCAGTGGCGCGCCATCTAAGACAAATCGCTTTTTTCCAGCATTGGGCAACCACGACTGGCTATTAATGACATGCAAAGGATCTACTTGCACCGGCCCCTATTTCGACTATTTTACCTTGCCTAACAATGAACGTTATTATGATTTTGTCCAGGGACCCATTCACTTTTTTGTCGTTGACAGTGATGGACAAGAGCCAGATGGCGTCACTAGTACATCGATCCAGGCCAACTGGCTGCAGGAAAAATTAGCAGCAGCGCTGGAGCCTTGGAAATTAGTAGTCATGCACCATTCTCCCTACTCATCTGGCGCAGCGCATGGTTCAGCGACTGATTTGCAGTGGCCCTATGCGGCGTGGGGCGCTACAGCAGTGTTGAGCGGCCACAATCATAACTACGAGCGGATGAACGTGGATGGCTTGACCTATTTTGTCAACGGGTTAGGTGGCGCAGAGGTGCAAAATTTTAAGACGCCGATACCGAGCAGTATCGTGCGGTATAACGAGAATTACGGTGCAATGTTGGTGGCCGCCAGCCCGGTCACCATTACATTCCAATTTGTAAACGTTGCCAATACGGTCATTGACACCTACAGCCTGACCAACACATTTTCGGCGGCCACGGCCACCCCTATGCCAACGCCGAGCAGTGGGACGCCGACACAGCCTCTCTATTTGCCCTTCATCGCACGCGAGTAGAACACCTTGCTTATTAGAAAAAGCTTGGTGATGACCTGAAGCGTGGTGTACACGCCAACGCTTCAGGTCGTCACCAGGTTTTACACAGCCCGTAGCACACGCAGATCGCCTTCGCGGCGCGTGATACGCTGGGCATCCAATTCCTCTAACAATGCTTGGGCATATTTGCGACTGGTCTGGAACAGATCGCGCGTTTGCGCCAGTGTAATCGAGCCATGTTCGCGGGCGTATTGCTGTATTTGCATGCTCATCTGCTCATAGTCGCTGCGCCGAAAGAGGATACCGTCGCTAATGCGCACTAGTTGTTGCTGCTCGACTAACATTTCCAACAACTCAGCATCACCACCGAGCAGACGCAAGAGATCCGGCGCGCTGGGTGGCGACAAAGGGGCTTGGGCCAACGTCTCCAACAGGTGATCCACCATTGCCTGTTGATGCACAGTCAAAGTCACTTGAAAATCCGCCAGCCAGATATAATTATCATCAGCTTGTATAACATGGACCAAAACAGCCTGATTGATCACCGCGTTAAACAGGCGAACAGGCAGATCAACGCCATTCAACCCACTTTGCAACCGATTGCGCACCTCACCACGCGGCATGCCCCGCCGCAATGGTTGCTGGCGATGAAAATTCGCCAGCAGATCGCGCAGACGGAACAAGCGTTGTTCCCAGCTTTCGCTGGTCAACAACACAGCTTCACCGCTCATTTCAAGCGTGGTAATTACCCCTAGTTCACACAGTTCTGTCAATGCCGCCTGCGCCGATTCCAAATCTAGTTCGCTCTGGGCCAATAATTCGGAGGCAGTTAACAGTGGGCGGCGGCCCAACGTTTGCAGCAAAATTTCATCTGGCGCACCTTTGGCCAGCGTCTGAAAACGGTCAAGCACAGCCGGATCAAAACGTCGCCAGCGCCAGCGCGGATGTGGGCTTAAAATTATACCACCGCCTAAGGTCGCGCTGGGCGACGGTTGCCGCAAGATATAGCGGTCGCCAGAAACCACCACGGTCGGGCGGGCGAGCACCAATTGTAACCAACCGGTTTGTCCCGGTTCTAGGCGTTCTGTACCCAAGAGGCGAATCGTGGCCGGGATCTCCGCGGCACCGCTGAAAAAATTGGCGGGCTGATTATGTTCAATCGCCCTTGGTGCATCGGCCAGGAGCCGAAATTGAACATCAATTAGTTGTGTGGCGTGGATGGTGCCCGGCTTCACGACCACATCGCCACGATGGATCTCATCTGTGCTCACGCCGCCCAAGTTAATCGCCAGCCGACTTCCCGGTTGTCCTTGCTCAATCGCTTGTTTGTGCGTTTGTAGGCCACGGATGCGCGCGGTGTGGCCGCTGGGCAAAAGCTCGACGGCATCACCCACAGCGAGCAGACCGTCACTAAGCGTACCGGTGACCACCGTGCCAAAGCCGCTCAAACTAAAAATGCGGTCAATGGGCAGACGTGGGCGCGCTCGATTGCGGCGTGGCGCTAATTGGCCCAGCATAGCCGCCAATGTCTGTCGCAATTCGTCTAGTCCAGCGCCGGTGGTTGCACTTACCCGCACAATCGGCGCCGTGGCCAATTGTGTACCCTGCAACAGTTCCACCACATCCAACTCAATCAGGTCAAGCCACTCGGGGTCATCGATTAGATCAATTTTGGTCAGCGCCACGACACCCGCGGGCACGGCCAACAGATCTAAAATGGCGAGGTGCTCACGCGTCTGTGGCATCACGCCTTCATCGGCCGCGATCACGAGCACGGCGGCGTCAATCCCGCCGACCCCAGCCAGCATATTCTTAATAAAGTCGATATGGCCGGGCACGTCGATGATGCCAACGGAATTTAGTGCGGAGTGCGGAGTGCGGAGTGCAGAGTGCGGGCTGGGTTTGGTGGGTTGAGCAGGTGCGGATTGCCCAAGAAGAGATCCTTGATCTTGCCGCGTTTCTAAATCGATCCAGGCAAAGCCGAGATCGATGGTCATGCCACGCGCTTTTTCTTCTTTGAGACGATCTGGGTCGATGCCGGTGAGGGCACGAACTAGCGTAGATTTGCCGTGATCAACATGGCCTGCTGTGCCGATTACATACATAAGCAATGGTTAATGCTGAATGCGAAATGGTTAATGATGTGGTCCATATCGAACGTTCCTCCCCACCCATATTAACAATTAATCGTTAACCATTCAGCCTTAACCATTCTCACCGTTTGCTGCCGTTCGTGGTTAACTGTTCTGGTGGCTCACCGGTCATGATTCCAGATGTACGTCGGGTGGTATTTTGGCTGGCATACAGCTCAGCATTGCGGCGCTGGCGTTGCCATTCGTCTTCTTGATGGCGAACCAGGTCGTCGCGCGTCTTGACCGCTTCTTGCGTGCCATCGAGCCAAGCCTGGGCAATCCCCAAGAAATAATTACCGTAGGTCTCTTGCAGTTTCCAGACTTGCTGCACGAGCGCTTCTTGAATTTTAATATCGTGATGGATCGGTGGGAAACGCTCGACAACTTCGCGATTGTATTTATCTTGTTCGGACCAGAGATGTTCCTGGCGCAATTCGCCTTTGCGGCGTTTCTTTTCGTAATCTTCGCGGAACTCATCCATCTCGCGCCGCACCCGTTCTTCGGCCAAACGCTGTAATTCTTGCACCTGGCTCTGCTCGCGCAAGATCATATCCTTAAATTCCTGCATCTCCTGCACCGACCGGCGCGCAATGTCAATTTGTTGAGAAAAACTTTGCACCCGCTCATAGGCTTGCGCCACCACGGTCTTTTGCTCTTCAATTGCTTCTTTCCAGCGCGTCAACACCTGCTCGCGATCAACCACCGTAGCCCGCATCTTTTCCATAAAGATGATCTGCTGTTCGCGCAATTGTTCGACGATCGGCGGAATTTTCTCGAATTCCGTTGCAGTTTTGCGCACCCCCTCTTCCAAAATCGGGATCCGGCCAGCGGTGGCTTCGGTGCGTTTAAAGAGTTCAACAGTTTCCTGTTGCAATTGGGCAATCCGCCGGGTGTCGCTGGTGCGCTGTTCGGCCAGGAAGGGGATTTGTCGAGTGCGATCTTCAATCTCTTTGGCCAGGCCGCCAATCTGATTGCGCACGCCCATAATCAATTCAGACAAGCGGTCGTCTTCAACCGCGCGAATCTGAATTGCCTCTTCCAAGCGCCCGAGGCGGGGCAATTCGCGCCGAACTTCGCTGATCTCACGGCTCAACATTTCGCGATCACTCAAGCGCGAGCGTTCCAAATCACGCTGAGCCTGGACGCGTCCTTCATCGCCGCGCTCCACCAAGCCGGCAATTTCTACTTTCGAATTCTGAATGGCTTGTTCTAATTGACCAAATTTTGTCAAATGACCTTGCGTAGACGCTAGCCGCCCTTCAAGTTCTTGGATCCGGCGCGCTTGTTCTATAATATCAGAAGACTGCGCTTCGATGCGTTGTTGTAGGCGGGCGATTTCGGCACGGTCGCGACGATGCTCTTCATCCAGCCAGTTCACCATCTGAGCGAGTTGTGCAATTTCCATGAATTTTCACCTTTAATTTTCAAGGCATGAATCATACAATCCAGGCGATAAGTCATACGGCACACGATCATACGCACTATATCAGTAAGCGTAAATTTTTACCGTCAAGCCAAAGTAACATTATACAACAGCGACGGCCTTTATGCTTGAATTTGGCTCAAGGCGACTTACGTTTGTTAGGTGGAGGGTCTCCCCTGCCAATTTTTAGAAACGTCCACCACATTATACCATTGTTCGAGCAGTGTTCAAACACGTGTAAAGTTTATATGCAACGGTTTGACCGAATATACGCCCGGCTGTATACTCGCGAGGGGAACAGGCTCGCCTATTTCAGAATCTTCCTGGAAGCGGACACGGATGGCCTCGTTTACGTGAAAGGCTCTGTCCGCTTCCAGGAAGCTGGTCCACCAAAATCCCTGGTTTCAAACTAATTTTACTTTAATTCTAGAGAAAAGCCTGTTCTAAAAAATTGCTGTGCCACTGTAAATTTCGTGGCACTGTAAATTTCTACTGTACACAAGGATACGCGACAGCTCGTGAAAAACCGTTGCTCGTTCAGCGCGACCCGATTGAGAAAATATTATGCGAATTGGCATCGATGCCCGGTTGATGTTTCATCAACCGGCTGGTATCAGCCGCTACACGGGGCATCTGCTCCATGCAATGGCGAAGCTTAATAAGACCGACGAATTCATTATTTTTCAACATCGTAAACATCGGCTTCCACTGATCACGCAAGCCAACTTCCGGCGCAGCACGCTCTACACCCCCGTGCATCACCGGTTCGAGCAATTTCTGTTGCCGGTTGAATTAGCGCGCTTCTCGCTTGATCTGTTGCACAGCACCGACTTTATTCCACCCTTATACTCCACCACACCGGCGGTGATTACGGTACACGATCTCGCCTTTCTACACTGGCCACACTTCTTAACAACCGACAGCGCGGCCTATTATGGCCAGATCGATCGCGCCGTGAAGCATGCCCGCCATATTATTGTCCCCAGCGAAAGCACACAAAAAGATCTGACGCGCCTGCTGGGCGTGCCAGAAGATAAAATTAGCGTGATCTACGAAGCCGCCGACCCCAGCTTTCAACCATTGCCGCTCGCCGCCACCCGCCGCGAGGTGATGCAACAGTATAATATCCCAGAAGCTTACATTCTGATTGTTGGCACGATTGAACCGCGTAAAAATGTAAATGGGCTGCTCCATGCATTTCATCATTTGCGCACCAAGTATAATCTCACAGATGTAGGGTTGGTCATCGCCGGCAGCCACGGCTGGCTATACGAAGAGATCATGGAAACGGTGAGCAAGTTGGGCTTACAAAAATCCACCTATTTTCTCGGGCGCGTCCCCGACGAAAACCTGCGCAAATTATATGTTGGCGCCCGCTGCCTGATCCACCCAGCCCACTATGAAGGGTTTGGTTTGCCGCCGCTCGAAGCGATGGCCTGTGGCACACCAACCATTGTCAGCAACATCAGCAGTCTGCCCGAAGTTGTGGGCGATGCCGCCCTGCTCGTCGATCCGAATAATCCAGAAGAGATCGCGGTGGCCCTACAACGGCTGCTGACCAATCCAGAATTGCACGCCGAGTTGCGGGCAAAGGGTTTGCAACGCGCCCACTGTTTTAGTTGGGAAATGGCCGCACAGAGCACCCTAGAAGTGTACCGCAAAGTGGCCAGTGAACGCCCTGTCTCCATCCCACAAGCCGCTTGAAGGTGCCGATTAATCTGATGAAGATTCTGTTGTTTACGCCGCAGTTGCCCTATCCCCCACGCCAGGGTACAACCATTCGTAACTACAACCTGATCCGTGAGTTAGCGCAGCGTCACACGATCGATCTGTTAACATTTCTAGCGCCCGGCGAAACCTTGGAAGCCAGTAGTCCTCTGCATGGCCTCTGCCGGCGGATCAAGACGATTGTACAGCCGGGCCGCTCGCTTGCCGGCCGAGCCCGCGACACCTTGGGCTCCCGGTTACCGGATATGGCGCTGCGCCTCGAAAGCCCAGAAATGCACCAGTTGGTGCAAGCATGGACGCAGGCAGAAGTTTATGCTATCGTCCAGGTTGAGGGTATTGAAATGGCACAGTATGGGTTAGCGGCGATCAGGGTTAAACGAGCAGACGTCAAGCCGCCGATCCTGGTCTTTGATGACCATAATTGTGAATATTTGTTACAAAAACGCAATGCATTGACCGATCTACGCCAGCCACGCCGCTGGGTGGCGGCGGCCTATAGCTTGGTGCAATGGCAAAAGTTAGTTCGCTATGAAACCCAAATCTGTCGCCAGGCCGCGGTTATTTTGGCCGTCAGTGAAGCCGATAAAATAGCGCTCCAAGCCTTAGTGCCGGTTGCGCCGATCACCATAATTTCCAACGGTATTCAGATGGCGGCGTATCAATTGACTGCTGCCAATCCTGTTCCCCTGCCGCCGCGTCTTGTCTTTACCGGCAAGATGGATTATCGGCCGAATATTGACGCTGTGCTCTGGTTTGGGCGCGATGTATTGCCACTGATTCAGGCCCAGGAACCCGATGTGCGTTTTCAGATTGTCGGCATGAACCCGCATGCCCGTCTGGACGAATTGCGCGCCAATCCAGCAATTGAGATCACCGGCGCGGTAGCAGATGCGCAGACTTACATTCAGAGCGCTGCGGTCTATGTGATCCCGATGCGCGTGGGTGGCGGCACGCGGTTCAAGGCGCTAGAAGCAATGGCCGCGGGCAAGGGCATTGTCAGCACGCGGTTGGGTGTGGAAGGCATTCCGGTGCAGAACGAACAGGAATTGTTACTGGCCGATACGCCGGCAACGTTTGCCGAGGCAGTCATACGGCTGCTGCGCGATGCCCGTCAAACGGGTCCACTGAATGACGCGTTGGGCAGCCAGGCGCGGTGTTTTGTCGCCACCAATTACGATTGGTCACAAATTATACCGCGGCTTGAAGCGGCCTATGCAGACGCATTGGTGAAATACAGGAATTCTCAATTCGGACGCGGATAAACGCGGATTTGCGCAGATCAAACGGTTTGCCGATGGCATACGATATGTGAAAGGTCGAAAAACCGATTTTTTAGAAAAAAATCCGCGTCTATCTGCGTTTATCCGCGTCCGATTTTTTGAATTGAGCATTGCTGGGCGAAATAGTAACAAGAAACCCCACCCGCGCTCTAAAGGGCTCCCGTTCCCCTAGGAAGGGAGGGAACTGATCTAGGCTAGAAGAAGTAGACCATTCTACCCGACCAACGGCGCCCTCCCTTCCTAGGGGAGGGCTGGGGTGGGGTAAATCGTGAAGCACTGACACTGAATTCATAGCCAAATAATCCATTATCAGTTCGCTTTACACCAGATAGGAGATAAACTTATGCAGCACAGTCGAACGACACGCGTTGGCATCATCGGCACCGGTTGGGCCGAACGGATCCAAATCCCCATGTTTCGTTTAGGGGGACTGATCGTGCAGGCAATCTGTTCCGGCAACCCTGACAACGCCAAACGGGCGGCGCAAAATCTGAATATTCCCGAAGTCTATCCAGATTGGCAAGCCATGCTGACTTCAGACACCGTCAATTTAGTCAGCATTGTCACACCGCCGCATTTACACCAAGAAATCGCCGTGGCAGCCTTACAGGCGGGCAAACATGTGATCTGCGAAAAACCGACCGCGCTCAATTTGGCCGAAGCCGAAGCCATGTTGGCTGGTGCGCAGGCCGCGCCCGGCCAACTTGCGATCATCGACCACGAATTGCGCTTCCATCCAACCCGGCTTCATCTACGGCGGCTGCTCAAGGAAGGCTATGTGGGCAGCATTTTGCTGGTCAATATCAGCGTGCTGAACGGCAACCGCCTGAACCCGGACTTACCGTGGAGTTGGTGGAGCGATGCCGAAAAGGGCGGTGGCATGTTGGGCGCGGTGGGCAGTCACATGATCGACCAATGTCGCTGGTTGGTAGGGCGCATCGAAACGCTGAGTGCGCAACTCCAAACCGGCCATTTCTATCGCAAAGATACCGCCACCGGCCTCCAGCGCCAGGTGACGGCCGACGATCACGCGCAGATTATGCTGCGTTTCGCCAATGGTGCGCAGGGTTCAATCACGGTTAGCGGGTTAACGCCAGGTGAGGCCCGTTCCGAGGTGCTGATTATCGGCACGCAGGGTGCGCTTAAATTGGATAGTCAAAACCAACTGTGGGGTGCGCAGGGCAGTGATTTTCACAAAGGTAACTGGCAATTGATCGCAAGCGAGCCGCTGGCGTCAGTGTTGCCAGATGAGGCAACGCTTAATCCCTTTGCCGTTGGCAGCTATTATCTAGCGCAGGCGTTGGCACAAGCGTTGCCGCAGGGAGAATATGTCTTGCCCGACGCCGCCAGTTTTTATGATGGCCTGGCCGTGCAACGGGCGGTCGATGCGGCGCGCCAGAGCCATGCCGAGAAAAGTTGGATCCGCCTATAAGTATAGAAAAGGCAGCTAACCATGGCGATTACGGCGGCAACACAACGAATCCTGGACAAGGCACTCGATGGCGAACAGATGACGCGGGCAGAGGCACTCTATCTGATGGCATTGCCACTCCACACCGATGACTGCTATCGGTTGATGAGCGCGGCCAACCAGTTATTTAATGACGACGGCAAATTATCCCTTTGCTCAATTTCTTGAAATCGGCCAGGAAGTGCGCCGCACCCTCCAGCCACAGACTGAACTGATTGCCAATATTGGCGATTTCAAGCAGCCTGAAGCGTACCGTTTACCATGTCTATCACTTTCGCGAAGACGTCGTGGCTTATCTATTACCGCGTGTGAGCAGATGCTCTGGGAAGCCGGCTTCAAGCATGAACGCAAGTTGGCTTTGGTTGCCAGCTAGGCTAACAATTTATTGACCCCAACTCAGGCGTTCTTCGATCCAATCGTGATCGCCACCGGCATAACCTTCTTCTAGATCGAAAAGCTTATGCGTTTCGCTACCATCAGCACGCATGACATAGACTGACCATTTCTTGTCGCGGTCGGTGGCGAAGGCGATATAGTTGCCGTCAGGGGAAGCGGTGGCGAGACCATTATGACCAGCGGTTTGGGTCAACTGTTGCACGGTGTTGCCATTTGGGTTGATCAGATAGACATTCCAATTGCCGTCGCGGTTGGACATAACCAACACTTGCGCCCCGAAATTGTCCGTGGGCAAATCGCCCGGCCAGTTACTTACACTCAGCGGTTTTCCGCCACTGGTGTCCACAACATAGAGCCCGCAAGAGCTGCCATTTTCCCACACGTTACAGCCATTATACGCAATTCGCCCGTCACCCAGGAAGACGGGATAGCGCCCCAATAATTCCCAGGCATCATAGCGCATCGGCGCAACCGTGTGCCCGAACTCCGTATCGGGCAGCAAATAAATGCGATAGCGGCCATTGCCGACTAAATCAGAGTCATACACAATCGCATGGCCCGAAGGCGCCCAATGTGGGCGACTATCCTGGGCATAAATCCCAATTGGCAGTGGGCCTTCACCACCTGGCCCCATCTGTACGAGATTATCGACATTGCCGCCTTCACTGTTGGCCACTAACATGTTCGTAGGGCTGAAATCCGGCTGGCGCTTATCGGGGATTTGCGGCCAACTGACACCAGTCGTGAGATTATAAATCCGCACATCATACCGGTCTGTATGTGGGTTCCAGACCGAATAGGCAATACGGCCAGTTGGCTTGCCAGCCACGGCCGCGACCGGAGCCACAGTCACTTCAGTAGTCGGCGTAAGGGTCTCGGTGGCTAAGGCAGTGGGGGTTTCAGTCTCGGCAGGCAATTCGGTCGGTGGGGTCACGATTACCACCGGAGAGAGCACGATGGTTGGGGCAGGGGTATCGACAAAAGCGACGCTCTGCAACTTTTGATTGGCAACACCGGTGGCTGGCGCTACAACTTGGGCTTGCGCATTGCCAGGGGTGCGTACTGGCGTTGCGACAACTTGGGTCGTTGTCGGTATGGCCGCAATCGCGGGCAATTTCGGATCATTCTGTTCGATCAAAATGTCCAAAAAGGTTGAGCGGGCTTGCACGATCGCGATCAAAAAGAGCGCGACGAGGGTCGTTAGAATAGCGCCAGCGAACATAGAAACAATCGGTCGCTCCAACCAAGGCGAGCGCTTGGCCCGCGTTCTAAGCAGAGCAGGCGTCGGCGCCGTTACAACATCCGGCGTTGCACCCGGCACAATTTCGATCGATGGCGGCGGCATCACACTGGGTGCCTCTGACTCGACCTTACCCTCGACGGGGATAGCAGCAACCGTGGTTTTGGTTTGGCCTAACGCTTGGGCAAAAGCCGCCGCGGTGCTATGACGCAAGCTTGCCGGTTTGGAAAGCGCTTGATGGACAGCATAGGCTGCGCCAAAAGGCAGAGCCGGGTTAAAATTTTCGACCAGGGGCGGTGGATCTTCTATGATTTTGCGTAACAAGACGAGTGGATTATCCGCCTCGAACGGCAACTGGCCGGTCAACATCAGATAAGTGAGCACGCCCAAGCTGTAAATATCGGCCTGGGCATCGACAGGCTCGTCACCGCGCGCCTGTTCCGGGGCCATAAAGGCCAATGAACTGACATGATAATTGCTTGGCACCATGCCGCGCGGCGGATTGCTGCGGCTAAAGTCGGCGATCTTCACTTTGCCTTGGTCGGCAAACAGAATGTTGTGAAAATTCAAATTCCGGTGTGTATACTGCTGGTGGTGCGCATAATCGAGACCAGCCGCAATCTGTTCGACAATCGCAACCGCCATCTCATAGGGCAAGGCGCCACCTTGGTTTTTGATTAGATCAGCCAAGGTGCCGGCGGGCATCAATTCTTGGGCGATATAATTAAAGCCATCGGCGTGGCCGGCATCTAATACTGGCACAATGTTGGGATGTTGCAAGCGCATGGCGTCGCGGCCTTCGGAGACAAAATAGCGAATGAAGGCTAGATTATGCGCAAAGTAGGCAGGCAAGACTTTGAGGGCGACTGGACGTAGATAGATCGTATCGGTGGCGCGGTAAACAATCGCGATGTCGCCGCGGCCGATCTCTTCAATAATTTGATAAGGGCCAATTTGCTGTGGGGTTTCTTCCATCGCCGTCGCGCTCTCCGTGGGCTCTACTGCACCAAACGAGCAAAACCACAGAACACCCGCCAGCGTAAGGTGAACATTCCACGGCGAGCAATATTTTCTGCGGTTGATGATTTTCAAGAATATCTTACTATAGAACAGAGGAGTCAGCAAATAGATTGGGGTGACTTAAGGTTGTCTATAAGGTGTTTCGAACGGGCTAGCATCATTAGAGATTTGCATCATCAGACATTTACCAGCACGACTTTAGGGATGCTGGTAAAACAAATCGCTTATTTGCCCGATAGCGACTTTACATACGCATAAAGCACCGTCATCCCGCCGGGGCTGATCGCCGATGGGCCAAAAATATGGTCGTTGCCCAGACCACCGCCGGTGCGCAGAAAATTATCGAATTGCTCCGCAGAGCGCGCTGTCCCCGCAATCGTTTTCGTCGTTTTACCGGCCATCCCTTCGCCCTTTTCACCATGACATTCGTTACATTTATTCTTGGTATAGCTGCGGGCGCCGCGGTCTAAGTCTTCGGCGCTGGCAGAGACGGCTACGGGCGCAGTCACAGCTTGGGTCGTGGTGACGCCCATTGTTTTCGTAACCGATTGATTAGCAACGGCCGTAAACTGGGCGGGTGGCATGGTGGCCACAACTGGTTGATCCGAGTTTTCGCCGGAAGAATCCGTTGCTCCACCAGTAGATGAGGCGGTGTTGCCACCACAGGCGGCTACCAGTAACAATGAGATAGAAATGGCTACAGTCATGGCGAACTGGGACAGAGAAATTTTCGGTTGCATAGCGCCTCAAAATGGTGAATTGTAGATCATTCTCAATTAATTATTCGATGAATTTCGGATCTAACGCATCGCGCAAACCATCGCCAACAAAAGAAAAGCCCAACATCAGTAAGGCAATGGCTAACGTGGGGAAGAGCGCTAGATGCCAATAGACTTTGGCATACGCGCCACTGATGCCGACCATTTTACCCCAACTGGCAATTGGGTCATTGATACCAATGCCTAAAAAGCTGAGACCTGCCTCACCAAAGATCGCACCGGGAATGCCAAAACTCACAGCAACCAATAAAGGTGAAAGCGCATTCGGGATCAGGTGGCGAAAAATGATGTGGCGACTGGTTGAACCGAGCGAGCGTGCCGCTTCTACATATTCTTTCTCGCGCAACGAGAGCACCTGCCCGCGAATCAAGCGTGCAATGCCAATCCAACTGGTGATGCTGAGCGCCAGGATGACTTTCCAAAAACCGCCACCCCAGACCGATACGATCAAGATCGCAAACAAAAGGCCAGGGAAGGCCGTCATTACTTCGATCAAGCGTGTGACGACAAAGTCAACTTTACCCCCTAAATAGCCGGCTAAGCCACCCATTGGCACACCAATCGAGAGCGCAATTAGTTGAATGATAAAGCCAACTGTCATCGACGTGCGCGCCCCATAGATCAAACGGCTCAGGAAATCACGCCCAATTTCATCGGTGCCTAAAGGATGCGCCCAATTTTTAAAAGGGAACATGCGCACCTGGCTAAAATTAGCTTTGTCATACGGATAAGGCGCAATCAAGTTCGCAAAAATCGCCAGGAACAAGAAAAAGAGAACGATGATCAGTCCAAACACTGCGAGCCGATTACGCATAAAGCGGCGCAGCGCATCCTGCCATAGAGTCCGATACTTTTGCACAGTGACAGTTGCTTTCACATTGGGCTGGAGCACAACCGGAAGACCGGCGCGATTAGCGTTTGCCACTATCTGCTCCCTTCTGAGCCAAGCCGTACCCGTGGATCAACCAAGGTGTACATAATATCAGTCAACAAATAGACTAGGCCCCAGAGCAGCGCAATCAGTAAAGCAATCGCCATAATCATCGGATAGTCACGGTTAAAGGTACTGGTGACAAAATATTTCCCAAGGCCAGGAATACGGAAGATCGACTCAATAAAAATACTCCCCGTGATCAAATCAGGAATGATCGGGCCCAAGACGGTCACCATGGGGATCAGCGCATTGCGAAGAACGTGGCGTGTCATGACAACGCGCTCACTAAGGCCTTTGGCGCGCGCCGTACGGACAAAATCAGAGCGGATCACATCAAGCACGCTAGCACGGGTATAGCGTGCAATCACCGTCATCGGTGTGAGGGCATAGGCAATGACCGGCAAAACCCAATCAGAGCAAAAATAGCGACCCGCCAAACAGCTCCCATCACCCCAACCGCCCATTGGCACCCAATCCAACCGTACGGCAAAGATGAAGATCAAGAGCGAACCAACCACAAAATTGGGCAGGGTAATTCCCAACATCGCCGTAAAGGTGACCACATTATCAATCCAAGAATTTTGGTTATATGCGGCAACAATGCCCAGCGTAATACCAGCGCTAAAGGCAAAGAGAATGGTCATAAGTCCAACCTGAGCCGTGACCCGCCAATTGCTACTGATCAAGGCGGTGACAGTCGTGGTTGGTTGCTGATAGGGAATACCAAAATCTAAATGTACGACATTCCACATATATTTTGTGTACTGCACCCAATAAGGTTGATCCAGGCCATATTTACGCATAATATTGGCCTTGGCGGTGGGCGGTAAAGGTTGCTTATCCTCATCAAATGGTCCACCGGGTACGGCATGCATCAAAGAGAAGGTGATCATAGAGACCATTAGGAGGACAAAGAGCAGCGAGAATAAACGACCGATAATGTAACGAGTCACTG
>JBBQBY010000122.1:0-15733 GCA_038318235.1 Caldilineales bacterium | reverse complement strand
GCCAAGGGGCGCGCCAGTTCCGCGCGAGCTTGGTCTCAGGTGTCGATTGCGCAGCCGCTAGGTCCGCTTGCTTACGCGCCTGAATGCGGCGATCTGCCACAACCGCCAGCCAGGCAAAGACCCCCAGCAAAACAAATAATGCAATTAAGTCCATAATAAAACCCCTCTGGGATAAACAATCGAAATAAATGTCTCACGTTACGCAGCTGGCTCCGTAGGGGCGTGATTGATCACGCCCAATAGGTAACTCTTAATCGTAGGTGCGGTTTTTAACCGCACAGGTCTTGCTCACCTGGCTTGTGCGGTTAAAAACCGTACCTACGGGGTTACCGGTTTATTTTGTTGATGTCCATCAATCGATGGGTTTGATACTTTCCCTAGGGGCATCCGGCTTGTTTTTGCGAATAAAACGCCGATCGATAAAAATAGCCACGATCATGACAATGACGATCATAGGCAGCAAAAGCATCGGTTTATCTCCTTTCTGAATGTTAGGGCGTTGGTTTGACCTGTACACCACTAAAATCGAGCCAACCGGTCGGATGGGGCTCGAAGTCTTGCAGCGTCTGGCGCATGGCCACTAGCACAGGGCGAAAATAGGGAACTACGACGGCGCCCTCTGTCATAATTAAGGTTTGTGCCGCTGTATAAAGTGCTTTACGTTTGGCCGCATCTGCTTCGCTGCGGCCCGCTTCGATCAAGCTATCGAGCTTGGGACTGCTCCATTTGCTTTCATTTTGTTGCGAGCTAGAATGATAGGCGATCATCAAAGTTTCATCAATGCCGGGGCGAAAGTTCCAGTTACCAATATGAAAGGGTACCTTGCCGCCATAGTCCGTCCAATAGATGTCCGGTGGCACGCGCACAACCTCAATCTCGACGCCAGCTGGGCGCGCCATATCGCGGAAGGCCGTCGCTAATTCTAGCATGCCTGGCCGGGAAGAAGAGGTGATCAGTGACAACTTTAACCCATCCGCATACCCAGCGGCGGCCAACAATTGGCGTGCCTTGTCGATGTTCTGGCGATGCAAAGGCAAATCGGCCCAGAACGGGCTCACCGGTGCCACCGGGTGATCATTGCCCAGCTTGCCGTGCCCTTTCAGCACGGTTTGCTGCAAAGTCGGGCGGTCGGCACAATATTTCAACGCCTGGCGCACGCGCAGATCTGTAAAAGGTGGCTCGGTCGCCTGCATGACGATGGTCTGGTAGCCGCCACTGGGCACCTCTACCAATGTAATTTCGGGATGGTCAGCCAACAGGCCGAGATCTTGCAAATTGATATCCGGCACCAGATCAATCTCGCCTTTCACCAACCCTGTTACCTGCGCTGAGAAGGAGTTAAGGTACACATAGTAGAGCTCTTGAATCAGGATGTTGGGCGCATCCCAATAATCAGCATAACGCACCATTTTAAGTTGTTCACCGGGGACAAATTCCCCAAATTGAAACGGGCCGGTGCCGGTTGGCTTGGCGGCCAACTGGGCCGTGGTCATCCTGTTGGGCACAATGCCGGCTTGCGGTGACCCTAATAAAAAAGGCAATTCCGCATTGGGCGTATAGAGTTGAAACTGCACCGTATAATCATCCAGCGCCTCGACACTTTTGACAAAACTTAAAACTGTACGAAATGAGGAACCACCTTTGGGATCTAATAGGCGTGTGAAAGTGTAGATCACATCTTGGGCGGTAAAGGCCGCGCCGTTGTGGAACTTCACATCGTGGCGGAGTTGAAACGTCCACGAAAGCCGATCCTGAGAAAGCTTCCAAGCTTCCGCCAGCAGCGGTTGCGGTGTTAAACTTGGATCCACCCAAATCAGGGCATCGTACAGGGCAAACGCCACTTGATAGGCCTCGATCGTCGTCATGCGTGCCGGATCAAGTTGGCCGGGCGGGCTGGTAAAGGCCACACGTAAGGTTGAAACAGGGACCGTAGTGGCCACGCTGGTCTCCTCTGGGGTGGGCGACGGCGTGGGGGTGGTAGCGATGGACGATTCCGATGAAGTTGCATTTGTACAACCACTAGATAAAAAGAGGCCAGCGGCCGCACTGCTCAGACCTTTGAGCAAAGCGCGCCGCGCAAGCAGATGGGTGGAAAAATTTGATGGTAACATAATTGCACTTTATTGAGCGGATATGAAACTTTATTTAGATACGGCTGTCGTTGTATTGGGTGGAGCAAAGCCTTTTGGCCATTGGGTACCGTCGTCATATAGGGCGCCGAGTAGATTAGCGCTGACGACTTGGTCGCCCTGCTTCTCTAACAAGCGACTTTCGCGCAAGTCAGCCTGTTGCAAGTGGGCGCCTTTGAACGAAGCGCCGAGTAAATTGGCATTCACGAGGCTGGCGTTTTGCAAATCGGCCCCATCCAACAACGCGCCACGCAGATCGGCATTACTCAAATTGGCATAGGCGAACGCACTCCCGATCAGGTTTACGTTGCGGAACGAGACCCCACTCAGATTGGCGCGCTCCAGCACCGCCCCGCGCAGATCAACCCCGGTCAAGTTGCTGCCAGCCAGGATGGTGCCGATCAAGGTGGCGCCGCGCAGATTGCTCCCTGGATCGCGTGCATTGGCGGCAGCTAGATTTGCCCCTTTCATATAAGCCCAACTCAGATTTGCCCCGCGCAGGTCAGCCCCGCCAAGATTAATGCCGCGCAGATCGGCTCCTTGTAAATTACAGCCGATGAGCGTTGCTTGGACTAAAACGGCGGCGGTCAATTTGACCTGGGTCAAATCTATGCGCGTGAGAATCGCCTGAGTTAGATTGGCCCCACTCAAATCGGCGTTATCGAGCACCGCACTGCTTAAATCGGCGCCGGTTAAGTTGGCGCCAATCAGACTGGCGCCGCGCAGATCTACCCCGGCCAAGCTGGCATGCGACAGATCGGCGCCACTCAAATCGACGTTGCGCAAGTCGGATCCATCCAAATGGGCCTCGATCAGCATGGCATTGCGCAGATTCGCCCCCTGGAAGTTCATATTGGCCAGATTACGTTTGTACAACGCCGCACCGAGGCAAGCCGGTGGACAATTGGCTGGCAACCCCGCTTGACACCCGCTCAGGCAAAGCGTGGTCCAGAGTATAATGATGGCTTGATAGCGACGTCTAAGCATACTGCATTTCCCTTTTATGGACTGCGCTTCTGATTTTGTTGTTTTTGTAACACTGCCTGTAAACCGGTCGCCCACTTGAACTGGGTGAGAAAGGGATCGGGTTTAAGCGGAGTCTCTGACGCATAGACTTCATCGATCAGCCCGTTGTCGCGTACGACGCCAATGCGCGCCGTTTTGTAAACATGTTGGGTCTTTGGGTCAAGGCGCATCAACCCTTCCGGTGCGGCAAAGGTGATTTTGCCACTGGACATTGCTTTGCGCAGCGCGTCGACATCGGTGGTTTTGGCTTGCTCGACCAGTGCTTTCCAAAGATAGACGGCAGCATAACCAGCCTCGACCGGGCCTGAAGTCACTCGGTCATCCCCATAGGTGGCTTTAAAGGCGCTGACAAAGGCGAAATTCTCCGGCGTTTGCCCGGTCTGGAAATAATTCCCGGCGATCAGATGGCCGGCCATTGTTTTCGGCCCAATCACGCGGACTTCCTCTTCGCCAATCGTCACGCTCATCACGGGCAGGCTTTGCGCCGTGATGCCCGAGGCTGCCAATTGCTGGAAAAAGCCTATATTACTTTCCCCACTCAGTGTGTTCAGAATCGCATCTGGTGGCGCCGCTTGCAACTGGGTGATCAAGGCGCTAAAATCGGTGGCCGCCAAGGGGAAATAGACTTCGCCCGCGCTGGACAGGCCAGCATCCGCCAGTTGTGCTTTGACAATCGTGTTGACGGCGTGGGGGAATACTTCATCCGAGCCGACTAAGAAAATTTGCTTGCGCTGTTCGCTTAAGAGATACGTGACCGCCGGGACGATCTGTTGTGAAGGTTCCGCCCCAGTGTAGACCACCTGCGCTGCACTTTCGAAGCCTTCGTACACCACGGGGTAGAAGAGCAAGCTATTGTGCTCTTCAAGAACGGGTAACATGGCCTTGCGGCTGTCGCTGCTCCACCCGCCAAAGATCACAGCGACCTGGGCTTTTTCTAACAGCACGCGCGCTTTTTCGGCAAAGAGCGCTGGGTCGCTGGCGCCGTCTTCCAAGAAGGGCGTCAAGGGTTTGCCCAACACCCCGCCCGCTGCGTTAATCTCATCAATCGCCAGCAAAACGCCATCGCGCACAGCTAATTCACTGACCGCCAATGGCCCGCTCAGCGAGTGCAAGAGCCCCACTTTGATCGTGTCGGTCGTGACCACGGACGCATTCGCCATGGCGGTTTGTTCCTGATTGAGCACGGTCGCCACCGCGGCATTGGGCCAGACGGTCTGCTCATTGAAGCCCACCCCAACGAGCTGCGTGTCAGTCAGAATTTGGCTGCGTTGTAGTTGATTCAGTTCGAACAGGCTGGGGTCTAAGCGGAGAATGGTCCGGTCGCTGGCCGCCAGTGTTAAGATCCCCCCGCGCAGATCCACTGCATTGAGATTGCTGCCCTTGAGATCGGCACCGACCAGATTGCCTCCAGCTAAGCTGCTGTCGGTGAGATCCGCCGAGGCCAGATCGGCGCCCACCAGGCTGGCGCCGGCCAAATTACTGTTGGCTAAATCTGCGCCGATCAGGCTGGTCAAATTTAGCCAGGCGCCATTAAGCTGGCTGTTGGCTAAATGTGCCCCGCTCAAATCCGCCCCGCTGAGCACAGCGCCGCTCAAATCGGCATTGGCGAGCTTGGCGCCATTCATCTTGGCACTGCTGAGTTCGATCGCGTTGAGCCGGGCGCCAGTTAAGTTTACCCCGACCAGTTCGGCATTGTTTAACTGGGCGCCTTTTAACACGGTTTGCGTGAGATCGACCCCCGTCAGATTGGCGTTGGTCAAATTGGCCCCGCTCAAATCGGTGCCCGTCAGATTGGCACCAGCTAAATTGGCGCCGGTGAGATCCGCCCCCAAGAGAAAGGCGTTTTGCAAATTGGCGCCTTCCAGATTGACGGCTACCAGGCTGGCCCCGCTAAAATCGGCGGCGGTTAACTGGGCTTGGGATAAATCGGCGCTGCTCAAATTGGCTTCGACAAAATTCACGTTGTCCAACTTCATGCCGTGGAGATCGCGCCCGACCAGGTTTGCACCGGCACAGTGGGGGGTGCAACCCGTGGCGTGAGCGAGCTGATAGCGCAGCAGGCCGAGCACACCGCCCACCACAATCAGGCTGATTAGGCTTAAGGTGATGACGCGCCCGCGCACTTTTTCCCATTGTTCAAGCAACGTAAAGACCAGCGCAAAGAGCATCAACAGCCCAACCAGGGCCAGCAAAATCACCATTGTTGCATTTTTTCCTCAATCTGAGACTGGATGATCCGTGGAAGGGATGGCAAGCTGGTCGGCTTGCCACCGTCCGACCACAGGTCGGCGTCATTTTTGCCTGTCATTACCCTATGGCCGCAGCGTAGTCGTCAGCGCCTGCGTGGTCGTTAAGGTGGCCGTCGGTGCAGCAAACTGGTTCAAGTCTGGCAACGGTAAGAAATAGGGGGCGTTGTTCGGCACCAGCATTGCGCGGATACTGGGGGAAAGTTTGTTGATATACTCATAGGTCAATAAATTCGGATTTTCCGCCAACGACTCGCCGATCAGCTTCAACGCTTTGGCCTGGGCATCGGCCTCAATTAGGATGGCTTTGGCTTTGCCTTCGGCTTCCAGTTGGTACTGTTGGCTGCGCCCCTGCGCTTCAATCGCCATTTTATCGCGCTGGCCTTCGGCTAAATTGCGCATTTGTTGGGCCTCATGCGCTGCGCGATCTTGGCCTTCGAGCGCCACCTGTTTTTCCTCGACTGCTGCTGCATACTGATCGGTAAAGGTGATATCGCGCAACACGAATTGATCGACCAGCAAGCCTTTGGCGGAAAACTCCTCGCGCAGGAGCCGCTCCAACGTTGTTTCCAGGTCTTTGCGCGCCGAACTGTTGACCTCTTGCACCGTAAATTGCGAGACCTGGGTGCGCACCAGCCCGCGAATCACGGTGCGCACGAAATCTTCGACATAGCGGGTCTGCCAATCAATGTGCAAGGTCACCACTTGTTCGGGATTGATCCGAAAGATGATCGAACTATCGATGCGCACCTCTTGACCATTACTGGTGCGGGCGCGGATTGAATCATCACCCTTCTGCTGGCCTTCCGTGGGGGCGCCGGACATCGTGTAGGTCTGCCAAAAAATTGGGTATTTCACTTCGTTTTCCAAAATAGGGATAATAAAATGTAGGCCCGCTCGCAAGGGTTGGGGTCGGACGCCGCCCGGTGCTATCACCGAGATGACCACCCCTACCTGCGTGGGGTCGATGAAGACCAAAGAAGCGCTGAACAGATTAATACAGACGGCAATCAGCAAAGGGATCAGCACCCGGCTGGAAATCAGGCGCAGCAGCGCAATCGCTGGACCTTCCTGCATGAAACTGCGCACAAACAAGGTCAAGGTGTAGGCCGTGAACAGGAGCCACGCCGCAATGGTAAGGAGATTTAAGATTTTGTCTAAATCGAGCATATGGTTTTAGGGTTGTAATTGTTTTATTTGCTGCTTTTATACAACAACAGTTTGCCAATCAGGCATTGGTACGCCGCGATAATTGTTCAAACCGCACCAGAATCCGCCCACCGCTGACGAAAGCTGGCCATTGCTGGGTTGCTTGCCCGACGCACGCTTTCACCCGGCCCAGGCGACGTTGCCGGTTGCGCGCCAATTAGTGCTTTAAGATCATGCGTTCCGTATCATTATAAACATCTGTGGGCCAAAGCGGTTTAAGTCACCGCGTTTACTGCCGTTGCTTGAGCGGCGCGGAATGCCATACTAGCCATTTCCTGTACATCCGCCACAGCTTCCATCACCAGCAGGGCTTTGAGGGTCGTCATGGCTGGCATCGGCTTATTTTCAAAGGCATCGACGACGGCGGCAATTTTTTGCTTGCGCGTCGGCTGACGGCGGAACCATGTCTGCTTTTTTGTGATTGGTTTGATGACGCTTTGCTCACCTAAGGCTTGATATAGTTTTTGGATCAGGGCAAATTGGTTGCGTCCCGTTGGCTTTTGCAGGAGGCCGATATAGGCATTATAGGCGAATACATCCTCCATCAGTTGCAAGGAGGTCAGAATCGAACGGGCATAGGCGATCACACTTTCCTCAATCGCCTGCTTTAAGAGGGGAACTTTCTGGAGTTGGGGGGTAAATAGCCAGGCAAGCTCCCAATTGAGACTGGTGCAATAACCGGTCAGTAAATCTAACAATACATCGGCTTCGCGAATCGAAAGGCTATTCACCCACCGTTGCAGGGTTGGATCGATCGTCCCTTGCGCACCAAGCCAACCGCGCAACTGACGCAGAACGAGCCGCCGCTGCTTTCGCTCATTGCGCCGTTGCCACACAACAATGATGAGGACCAGAGAGAGTATAAAAAGCAAAATAAGCATAGATTGATCCCTACCTTACCGGTACAATGATTTGATCGATTTTTTGCCTAGCATTGGCCGCTTGACCAATCGGGCAATTTGTCCGATTGGCGCTTGGACGACATAGCTCGGCGGCACAACTGGCAACACTTGCCCTGTGAAGCTTGCCGCTTCAACCTGATTTACCTGAGGTGTTACCGCCGCATTGCTTATGGGAAGGCTGCTTGCTGCTGTGCGCACCCGATTGAGCACTGGCCCACGATTGACGGTTGCGCGCAGGATCCCTTGTGGATCGGGATGGACAATGATCGGTGCGCCTACCACAAAACTGTTGTACAAACGCACCTGCTCTTGCGTCGGTGTTTGCAGAAGGGTGCTCCGCGGCCGGATCGCAACCACATAACCATACCGATCTCCAGCCACCGTGACCCAATCACCTACCCGATAATATCGCAAGCCACGAATGCGCAGAAATGCCACACTATCACTAATCGGGTTGCCGGGAAATAAGGCCGCCGCCACCAGCGCGAGCGTCAAGCCTGCCAGCAATACCACCAGCCATCCTGGTGCGATGAAACTAACAATAATCGCCAGCTCACCCACCAACACGGCAACCTGTAATAGGATCGTCGTCCGATCAATCCATCGCGGCGCAATGTGGCGGAGCGCCAAAGTCACCATCCGCCGCATCATGCTCACGAGTATGATCGCAAGCCCAATCACCACAATCGTCACGACGATGGGATACACCTGTGGCGAAAAGAATGTTTGCAGCCTTTCTAACATGGTGCTCAACCTTGTTCTCTATATGCGTAACATGGAAGATAATTGGAATGATTAGTGAAGAGTTTAGCTGTTGGTGGTTGCACAACGGCTAAACTCGTCACTAATCATTCCTCATTGCCTGCTTGACGGAACATTAGAACGGTCAACGACTTTCACAATGCCAATTCTTCCGCCATCGTTGCGTTGACGGCTAGGCGTCGTTGGCGCACCCACGGTTGCATGGCGATGCTCGTACCCAGCACAGTATCCAACATTTCCAACAGAAACATCTGCGGTAAACCGAAACCCAGAAAGAAGACGCCGAAAAGCCCGAACAGATTGGGTAATAGTACAGCCCACACGATATTGCGTTGATTGGCATCAAAGTCCTGTACTAGATCAAATAATGGGATCAACTGCTGTAAATCAGGATCCATCAACACAATGTGCGCTGTGTCGGTGGCGGCCGTCGTGGCGCCACGCAGAGAAATCGAAACATCGGCTTGTTTGAGGGCGACCGCGTCGTTGATACCATCGCCGACAAAACAGACTTTGTGGCCAGCGGCTTGTAACCGGGCAATTAACGCTGCCTTGTCGGCGGGCAGCGTCTCGGCAAAATACTCGGTGATGCCCAATTCTTGGGCCAACCGTGCCGTAGGCGCCGCTTGATCGCCCGATACGATGATGATCGACTTAAGCTGCGCGCGGTGGTGTAACGCGCGGATCAGCGCCTTTGCCTCTGGGCGCGCGGTGATATGTAACTCGATCGCGCCCAGCAGTTGGCCATCCACCGCCACCAGCACCAACGAGTAACCGGCCTGCCGGCATGTCTCCTGGGTCTGGGCCATAACGTCGGAAATGGTAATGCCCTCCTGTTCGATAAAGCGGGCGCTGCCGACCTGCACCGTCTTTTCGCCTACTTGCACGATTAGCCCGTAGCCTACCTGATAGGTCGCTCGATCAAGCGGCGGTAGAAGCAACTGGCGGGCTTGGGCTTCGGCCAGAATCGCATGCGCAATCGGATGATCCTGATACTGTTCGGCCGCGGCGACATACGCCAATAATTGATCCGCTGACCAATCAGCACATAGGTGGACCGCGGCCACTCGTGGTTGTGCTTGCGTCAATGTGCCGGTTTTGTCAAAGATCAACGTGTCCACTTGCTTGAGCATTTCCAACGAGCGTCCATCCTTGATCAGGATCCCGCGTTGGGTGGCCAGCAGCAGAAAGTTCAATGCGCCCAATGCGCCCAGGTTGTTGATATGGCGTTGTGGATGGGCATCGAGCACTGCTGCCGCCCGCAGTGGCCCCAACCAGGGCAAACTAATCGCGCTCAATGTCAGGAACGGCAAGACCAAGCGGTCAGTTAATTTGACCGCTTGCAACTGCCGCTGGGGGCGAAAATCAAGCGTATTCTTGAGCAATTGGCCGATCTGGGCGGCTGTTGTCTGGCTGCCTGCCTTCTCGACCTGAATCGTAAGCTTGCCTGTAAGCACCAGTGTCATCGCCCAAACAGGCATGCCCGCGTTTTTTTCAATGGGCTGGGCCTCGCCTGTGAGCACTTGTTGATCGACTAGCGCTGTGCCTTCCATCACAACCCCATCAACCGGAACCACCTCTCCGGCTCTTGCAATCACCAGATCTCCCACCTGCAAGGTTTCTAATCGCGCCTGCACTGCCTCTCCATCAACCAGCCGCCAGACCATCTGACTGTGGGCGGTGAAAGCCACCATCATTTCCTGGGTAAAACGTTCTTGAATGACGGTTAGTAGGCGTAAACTAAAAAAATAGGAGAACTGAGCCATGCTTCCCAACACCCATAAGCCGCCCCCGATGTAGGCGGTGTTGATCAAGGCCGTGAGCACAGTCATGTTGACCGTGTGTTCCTCGACCAAGGCTTGGTAGGCTTGTTTATAGATATAGCGTGAATTGTAGAGCATGCCCACCAGGCTCAAGAGGCGCAAGGGTGGAAAGAGCAGATTACCCGTAATGGCTAGCCCGAACGTACCGGCAGACAGATAAAGACCGCGATTGAGCACCCGCTCCTCGGGCGTGAGCGTGGGGTGGGTCAGGCGCATGGCCAAGATCTGGCGTTGCTGCCGCTGTTTGGCGGCCGTGGCGCCGCCCCATAAATCCAAGGCACGGTCGAGCAGCGGGTCCAACTGGGTCTCTTCAAATTGCCCAACCGCTGTCTGCAGGCGTGCCACGAATGGCTGTGCGGTGCGCACGCGTTCGCGCAATTTTTGCATCGCTTCCACACTCGCCATCGACAGATTGTGGGCTAATGTTGGCCTTTTCGCAGTAAACATTATTTTCGCTTCTTCTCGATTTTACACAGTTGATAAGCGCAGACTTGCTTGTCAAAAATTAGGCTGACGTTATGCTGCCTGCGCCATTCTCACTGTCGGCTTCCGGTGGCAGTGGCGCAGGCGGCGCAACTTGGCCTATCCGTTGGCGTGCCTCGTCAATCCATGCCTGCGGGTTGAACAGGCGATTGGCGCGGGCAGAAGCCATAATGGCGCGCAGTTGTTCAGGCGTCTGGGCGGCTAGATCGGCAAAGGTGAAGACCCCGGCGGCATTCAAATGACGGGCAAAAACCGGGCCAATGCCACGAATTTGCTCTAAAGGATCCTGAACTGTTGGCCGTCCTGGTTGATTGGCGGGTGCATCCGCTTTGGGCGTTGCGATGTTGGTCAACGTTTGTTGCAGACGGGCCGCCTCGGCCTGATAAGCGGTTGTCTGGGCGGTCTGTTTCTGCAAAAGATCCTTGACCGCGTTCACCTGGCGCTGCATCACACCTGCGCCCACCGCACCACCGCCCACCGCACCGGCTGTAAGCGGCAGGGCGTTACTGCTGATCGTCTGCAAGAGCGTTGCCAATTGGCTGCTCAACGCGCCGCCTGCACTCATGCTGCTGAGTAGGCTATTGGCGCTTTGCAGGGTTGCCGCCCCCGTTGTCACTGCCCCTTTGGCTAGGGTGGCGGCCTGGCCGAGGGTTGCTGCACTATTGGCTAGGCTGGCCGCCACGCCTGCTCCGGCCTGGCTGGTCGTGGCCGCGCCAATCGCCGCTGGCACCGCGGCCACGACCTTGGCGGCCAACATGCCTTTAACGACGAATACACCAGCGACTGCACCTGCTGTGGTCGCCACGGCCACAAAGACGGCCCCTCTGACAAGTGTGCGATGCTCACGTTCAAAGGTTGCCAGATTGCTAAGCTGTTGTTGACTGATTGTCTGCCAGGTTTCGAGCTGTTCCGCTACCGTCATCTTCATCAACCCGTTTGCTGCTATGTGTTACACAGATTCACCTGTGCGTAGATCAATCTATTGTACTGCCCAACTTGGCTGCCGCATAATGGACAAACAAGAAATCTCGCGGCCACAAGCCTTGCCTGGTAACTCAAGCCCTTTTGGGACCCACAAAATACCAAATCAAGAAGCCGATGATCGGAAAGATCAGCACCAGTACCGTCCAGAACAGCTTGGCGAGGAGGTTAGCGCTACTGCCCAAAATGTTGATGATCGCCCAAGCATCCAGCACCAAAATAATTAAACTAAAAAGTGGTAACATATGCTTTTTCTCCTTGATTTAATATCCATCAGGCCACCTACGGATGCGCAATTACCAACAAAGTCGGCGCTCGCCGGCGTACGCATTGTAAGGCGAGCTGCAAATTTTCCGGGTCAAGCGCCCCAAAACTCTCGTCCAGGATAATCAAATCTGCGTCTTGCAAAAGCGCTCGTGCGATGTACAGCCGACTGCGTTCGCCATGCGAAAGCCGCCAGCCGCTCTCGCCCACCATCTGCTGCAATCCGGCGGGCATGCGGTCTAACAAATCACCGAGGCCCAGTTCCCGGCAGAGCGCCTCGGCGTTGGCCAAATCCTCTGGCGGCGCCGGCCAGTGTCGGCCCAGCAAGAGATTAAACGCCAGTGTGCCCGTCAGCACATAATTCTCGTGGAATTGCGGCACGATCACCACCCGTTGTCGCCACGCCGCCACCTCAATGCTCTGCCGCGCCTGCCCCCACAAAGTCAGCAACCCCGCACTGGGCGAACGTAGACCGGCCAACAACGCCGCCAACGTCGATTTTCCCCCACCCGATGGCCCCATTAGCAGCAGACGCTCACCGGGGTAGATTCGTAGGGTGCAATTTTCTAAAATGCGCCGGCCGTGGTCGCGATAACGAAATTCCACGGCTTGTGCAGTTAAAAGCGGTTGCCCATTTACCTTGTTGAGGTTGCCCGTTAGCGGTAAGCCGCTGCCCGCTGCCTGTCCTGCACTGTCTGTCGTGCGCCCTCGCGTAGCCGCCTGGAAGAGTGTACTCACTTCGCGCCAGGCGCTGCGGACATTGGCCAAACTTTGTACACCCATCGTCATACTATTCAGCGCCTGGTAGGCGAGCAGAAGACCACCGAGACTAACGGCCAATTGGGTGGGCGTAGGTTGGGTTGCTAAGAGCGTGTAGACAAAACCGGCCAACCCTATCACGATCCAACCGCGTGGGACATAGGCCTGCAACCGGCTCTCGGTCTGATCCGTTCGCGCTTGCAACTGCTCATAGTGCTCTAACGCTAGATCCTCTTCATCGTGCCAATGTAAGCGGTCTTCTTGTGCCAGCCGGGTGCGGTGCCCCACCATCCGTTCGACCAAATCGTTGGTCATCGCTCGATGGGCAAGCGTCAAGGCATCATTGGCCCGCCCATAGCGCCAACCCAATCCAAAGGTGATCAGCGCCCAACCAAGTAAAAACAAGCCATACAGCCATCCCCCGGCGCTGGTCGTCAGGATCAAGCCGGCCATCCCTAGCTGAAGTAGCGCCAGGATGCTCACAAAGCCGCCAGCCAACACCAATTGTTCCACCGAATCGGCGGCCAACACGCGTCCAAGAAACTGACCTGCGCCTTGGTGCCGAATTTCTTCGGGTTGCAATTGCAAAATGCCATAAAGCAAACGCACCTTGAACAGTTCACCGACCCGCATCACCAATTGACGCTGGTTTAGCGTGGTCAACAGTTGAAACGGAATCGTGGTCAACAAGACTAACACCCAGGCGAGCAGCCAACTCCACGCAAACTCACCCTTGAGCGCACCACGCCCGACCAGCAACCAGGCTACGATTGTCAACAACAACTGAACGCTGTAACTTGTCAGGATCAAGCCAAGGGTGCGCAACAATTGCGCGTGTCGGGCCTGCTGACGCAGCGGTGCACTGGGCGATAACCGCAAGATCCAACCCGCGGCCAGGTTTGTTGCGCCGAGTAGTTCCTCCAAGATAACCCGTTGAAGTTGCGGCTGGCGATGAGCGGGTGCCTTAGTTTGCGCCAGCACCGGTGCCAGCAGCGCACTTTGCGGTTCTACAAGATCCGCCCATAACGCATCTTCTACCACCTGATTCCGCACACGCTGAATTGATCGATCTGGGGCGATCAGATAAGCCCATCCCCGGTGGCTGCGCAGCAAAGCCAGAAAGCGTGGTGTGGGTTCTGCGGGTGAGAGGGATAGACGTAACAGCGCTGGCCCGACGCCTTGCACAAAGACTGCTGCTTCGGCGTAGGTCGTTTGGATCGGCTCCGCCTCCAGCCCTAACTGTTGGGCGCTGGCTTCGATCCACGCCGCGAGGGCAGTTGGTTTTACCCCATTTAGGTCTGTTGGCGCCAGCACGTCCGTGGGCGTCGCCAGCAGACCGCTCTGGTGTGCTAGACACCAGAGCGCCTCGCCCACCTGATGCATCGGCCAGGCCAGCGCATCTAGCGTCGCGCTGGCCCTGACCGCAGATGTTTGCTTGGTCACTAAACTCAAGCAGACTTAGTGGGTGTGGTGGTCGCCGCGGTAGGCGCAGCGCTCGTCGCGCCCGACACCGCGCTCGTCAATTTGCCCCATAATTCTTTCGCCTTGTCATCAAGGTCATCCAACGCTAAGCCAGCCCGCAGGTTGGTGCGCACAGGCAAGCCACCTAACACTGCTAGCTTGGGGTCCGTTGACTGATTTTGGTGTTCGAGTAATGCCATCATGGTTGAAATCCCTTTCTGATTGTGTTTTATTAATATACGCATGATAAAGCTGAAATGCATAACCGCCCAATTTTATTATATATCGGGAAACGCAAATTAAAGTATAACAGACAAGCGTGAGTTAAACGTGATTTGAACGTGGATTGAACGTGAGTTGGAACTTAAAGTGAAAGCAGTTTGAAAACGGGTGTGCTGAAGCTTCTTGGAAGCGGACACTGCTGGCCTCGTTTACTGGAAAGCCCTGTCCGCTTCCAGGAAGCTGGTTCGACGAAAACCCCTGCTCTCTAGCTGATTTTACTTTAGGCTGTTAGTTTTCCACGAATAGCTCCCTTGGCGCGACTTCCACCGACGTAGGCTCAGTCTCAGCACGCTCCCATTACGTTTTTTCTTTGTGTGAACCCTTTGTTTTACTCTGCCGGGGCGTGCCATAGGTATGGAAGGAGGGGACAGTTTGTAGACCCCAAGCTTGGCCCTTGGCCCTTATTTACCGGAAACTAGAGTAATAACCACAAACGTTTAAGAGGCCGCACGGTTTGTTGTGGATGCCAATTTGGGCCCAGGTCAGGATTTCACAAGTCTCTTCCAGTGTGCCAATGCCACCGGGAAGCGTAATAAACCCGGACGCAAGTTCTGCCATTTGGGCTTTTCGTTCATGCATGGAGGAAACCACGCGCAATTCAGTCAGCCCATCATGCACAATTTCTTTTTGGGTTAAACCTTGTGGAATAACCCCGATCACGCTACCCCCTAATTCAAGGACACTATCGGCAAGTACGCCCATCAGTCCGACTTTGGCACCGCCATAAACGAGCCCTAAATCGCGCGCCACCAGCTCTTTCGCCAACGCTTTTACACTTAACAGATAATCTGTTCGTATGCCTTGATCTGAACCAAGAAAGACGCAGATTCTTTTCATCAGACACTTCCTTTAGATTTTTTCTAGCTTTTCGCCCCAGCACAGGGTGCGGACCCATAGTGTGAAATTGTAAAAAGAAGGGATTCGCATCAAAATAAACCTGAAGATCTACCAAAATCTCAGGAGAAAGTGATGCGAATCGAACTCACTTTACAAGTGTATAGCCAATATATCCAAATACAGCAATTCTAAATCTAAGATTGTAATTTGACTTACATATAGATCGGGCGATTTAAAGCGTTCGCAGAACAATAGCCTTTTTCATGTATTCACGCAATATTATCAGGAATAGGCACATAAAATTGTCAAAATTTGGGATGATGCACGAAATGAAAGTTTGCAATCGACTCTATACGACCAAACAAATTGGTGAGTTATCTCGCTTTTATCAGGGAAATCGAACATTGTGCTACGTTTAGAACGAAAAATCGACCGAATTATCTGAAAAATGCCCCGAAATTTCCGATTTAGTAGCATAGGTGCGGTTTGTAACTGCACGTGCTTGGGGGATCTTAATGGCAGTGACCCTAGCCCTCCCCAAACAGGGAGGGAACCGTCACAAGGTAGAC
>JBBQBY010000121.1:0-15936 GCA_038318235.1 Caldilineales bacterium | reverse complement strand
GATGCTTTGAACGAACAGAAAACCGGACAGCTAGCTAGCAGGGATAGCCGGCCACAAGCCCACAGGCGTACTCACGACCAATTGTTCTAACCAAAGAAGCCAAACATTTAAAACAGGGAGCAGTACGCAAACGCAGATTGATGCGCACTATAGGAAGTATCTCACGGAGAAGATAGCATGAACAATCAAAAATACAGGGATGCCCTCTATCAGATGAAGGAGTTTTTTGCCGCAAGAGTGAGGCCGAAGCTTACGTCCGCAACCACTTTGTTGCTCGTAGCCGCGTTGCTTTTCAGCGTGGTGGGCGATGCCAAGGCTAGACCTTTGTTGGCAATTGCACCGTCGCTCGGTACGGCTACGAGCTTTGCGGTCCTGGCAGCTACAGCGGTGACGAACACTGGCCCAACCACCGTCACCGGCGATCTGGGGATCAGCCCTGGGAATGCAGTCACGGGCTTTCCTCCAGGCCTCGTCGTGGGTGGCACCATCCACGCTGCGGACGCGGTTGCGGCGCAGGCGCAGGTAGATGCTAATGTGGCATACAATAATCTAGCAGGCCAGGCCTGCAATACTAATTTGACCGGTCAGGATTTGGGTGGACTCACACTCACAGCTGGCGTCTATTGTTTTTCATCGTCGGCGCAGTTGACCGGCATCCTCACGCTCGACGGTCAGGGTGACCCCAGTGCGGTCTTCATTTTTCAGATTGGAGACACGCTCACGACCGCCAGTGCCTCGTCGGTTCTCTTGATCAATAGCGCTAACGCTTGCAACGTCTATTGGCAGGTGGGCAGCTCGGCGACACTCGGTACTGGCACGCTGTTTAATGGCAATATTCTGGCGCTCGCCAGCAATACGCTCACGACCGGCGCAAGTCTAACCGGTCGCGTCATTGCCCTCACCGCTGCCGTGACGATGGATACTAACATTATCACTGGCTGTAACATCTCACCAACGCCCATCCCGCCGACGGCGACGGATACGCTCGTGCCGTCGACCAGCACACCGATATCAACTGACACACCGACACTCGTACCGTCGACCAGCACACCGACGTCAACTGACACACCAACGCCCATCCCACCGACGGCGACGAATACGCTCGTGCCAGCGACTAGCACACCAACACCAAAGCCAACATTGACACCAACCCCCGCGCCTGGTCGGGTTGAGATCGACAAGGTTTTCTGTCTGAGCAATAACGGCGCACGAACTGAGTTCGAGGTCTTCCCACCCCAAGAACCGAAGCCGCTGGCCATCGCTAGCCGCGCCGATACCTGTGAAACCAGAGAAGGCATCACTTTCACGGTCAAGAATAGCCGCGGCCAGGTAGTGGCTAAGGTCAAGACCGGATCTGGCGGGATCGTGCAGTTTGAGCTGCCAGCGGGCGCCTACACCCTAATCGAGGACGCCAGCGGCGCCTCCACGACGTTCCTCGTAGAGGCTAGCAAGCTGACAGCAATCTTCGTCCGCAACTTCGAGAACCCGACGCCAACGTCCACACTGACACCGGTGCCACCGACCAAGACACCTGGGCCGCCCACGCTCACACCGACGAATACACCGGTGCCACCGACCAAGACACCGGTGCCACCGACGAAAACACCTGGGCCGCCCACGCTCACACCGACGAACACACCGGTGACGCCGACCAAGACACCGACACCGACCAAGACACCGGCGCCCGGTGAAGTCAAGCTCATCAAGTTCGCCTGCGCGAGTGGCGACATTGGCACGATCATCTCTGTCAATGGGGTGCCGCAGCCGAAGGGTCAGAATAAGTGCAAGCCCAGTAACGCCCAGTTCAAGATTGACGGGGGGCCAGTATTCGAGGTAGGCAACGATGGAATCCAGGTGTCCCCGCTGGTTGCAGGCGCGCATACTATCGTCGAAGTGGCGACGAGCGCGCATGCGAACTTCACCGTGAAGGCTGGGAAGACGACAACAATCGTCGTCTACACCTTCCCGAACTAGCTGCCAACGACCTACATTGGCACCGGCAGCACCATGGGCGAGATCGCCTTCGCTGCCCCACTCAAGCGAGAAACGGTGGAGAGCACATCACGCTCGTCCTACAATAAAACAAATAGAGTTCATAGAAATGAGGAGCAAGCACGCCCTCGCGCCACCCTGCGCATTCTATGGCTTTAAAATGATTTCTCTATAAGTCGCGAATCGGCGGATGACCATGAAGACAACGTTTGTCTTCATGGTCATCCGCCGGCGCTGGCTGCGTCGGTCCGACATAAATAGAGTGACATCGTTTATGCCAAATCACATCGCTCCCCCTTTTGAGGGAAGTCACACCATCTAATCCCCCCCCATAGCACCTCACAATCCCTCTTTCGGGAGACGATACGATCCCGATCAACCTGTATACTTTCCAGCATGCAATCGTCAATGGCTCCTCACCCCACACAAATTTATGAATTCCGAATTCGAGAATATCTAGAAGATGACTTAGTGGCGTGGTTTAGCCCTTTAAAAATCGCTCACGAACCGGATGGTGTGACAGCACTGCTCGGGCCAGTGCGCGACCAGGCCGAATTACATGGCCTGCTCATCAAGATTCGAGATTTAAATTTAACGCTACTTTCGGTTATCAACCAATGATTTACAGAGGAGAAGAATGATGGGAAAAAATCTACCCGGGTTTTCCGAGGATAAACGGGCGGGCAACGACAATCGGAAGGTCAGAACAAGCGAACCAGAAGCCAGCAAAGAACTACCGAAGCCAAAGCCGTTAAATTGGAGCGAACGGTGGAGTGCCACCCCCATCACAAAAACGGTGGCCTTCTGGGCTTGCCTGGCCGCCATTGTCCTCACCGTGATCCTCGGCTTTAATTGGGGTGGCTGGGTGACAGGCCGGACGGCGCAGACCTTGGCGACGGCCACGAGCAAAGCGGCCGTCATCACACGCTTGGCGCCAATTTGTGTCGCACAGTTTCAACAAGATCCAGGCAAAACGCAGAAGCTCGTCGCCCTGAAAGCCTTAAGCAACTACGAGCGCGGGGATTACGCCGGAAAACAAGGTTGGGCAACCATGCCTGGTGAAACGGAACCGGATCGTAACGTGGCCAGCGCCTGTGCCAATCTGCTCATACAGACCAGCCAGTAAATCAGCCATCCGCGAGCGCCAGCTCGCGAAATGCTAGTCAATATCAAAAAAGAATAGACCTACGGCTTTTATGATGAAGAAAAAACTATTTTAAAGCAAAACGTGGCTTGAATTATCCGGCGATGGACATCTTTCGCATCAAGCCCATGCCTACCTGGGTAGCAGACTTGATCGCCTTGTGCTGACCACCTCCACTCACAAAGAAGACGAAATCGCCACCTACACTGAAAAGATCTCCCGCTACTTCTTGAAATCCAGCAGGAACCAAGAATTTTTAGACTTCATCAACTTGCTTGATGCTCATACTCGGCTGATTGAATTTCCGCCGGCGAGCATTCGCCAAGCTGTTCACAAAGGGAATTCAATGATTCGTCTCTTAATTGTGCATGAAGTTCGTCTCGTCGCCGATTTAACTGCCAGTGTTTTATGCCTGGAATCAGACCTTGATGTGGTCGCTTCTGTTTATACGGCGGATGCAGCGCTGGCCTTGCTCAAAAAAACTACGTTTGATCTGATTTTGCTCAGTGTCACCTTACCGAATAATGGCGCAGCGATGCTCACGCACACGGTGGCGAAAATGGATCGTTCGATCAAGATCCTGATCACTGGCACGGTTGAAGCAAAAGCCGTTATTTTACGTTGGCTCGAAGCCGGCGCCATTGGCTATGTCCATGTCGCTGAATCAGTGGCGACTCTGGTGCAGAGGATTCGGAGCGCGGCTCAAGGCGACTGCATCATTTCGCCGCTGATGGCAGCGGCGCTCCTAACCCGCGTCAGCGAACTCAAACAACAGATTTTTGAGTTAAATGGATGGCAGGCGCTTAACTCTGACAACCTCTACAGTGAACTGACGGTGCGGGAATGTGAAGTGCTGGATTTGATTGAACAGCGCTACAGTAACCAGGGGATTGGCAATGCCTTGTATATTGAACTGGGCACCGTCAAGAATCATGTTCACAATATCATGCACAAACTCGGCGTTCGCAACCGGCAACAGGCCGCCACCGTGGCCCGCCAGGCATTAGCCAACGCGGTTGTTCCGATAAAAATGTAGGCTCAGCGATCAAAAATGTGTAACGGCTAAGTCGCCGCTGGGCATTTTACGTCGTTGCATACTTTCGGCTGATGAACTAAATGTAAAAGAAGGACACCATCACCATGACACTTATCACTGAATCACGGACAAAAATCTCTGTCAATACGCTGCGCGAGGCGCTGGGGCAGGCCGAACGACAATTCCTCCATCTCGATGGAACCAATATCAAAACTTTTCTGGTGCTACTTGACCAGATCGAGCAGATGTTTGTCGAGTTAGGTCCCGACGAAAGCGCCCTGCGCGCCGAAGCGGGTCGCTGGGTGAGTTTGCGTAACCGGATTGACGCCACCCCCCAATTGCTGGTCGCTGCGGCAGCCAAAGCTGGGGGCCTGGCCAAGTTGCGCGCGCAACAGCCGCCGGCCACAGGATCTTGGTGGCATTTAGATACGGCAGTGGCCCAGCGCCGCACCCAGATGTTAAAACGTGCCGGGCTGACCATAGCCGCGGTGGTCGTCGTGGTGGGGCTGGCGCTCTGGGGCATCAACGCCTTCACGCCCGCCGCAGGGTCGCCGGTCACTGTAACCGCACAGATCGAGCAACTGGTAACCGATCAGAAGTTGCCGGATGCGCTGGTGGCAGTGGACAAAGCGCGCCAAACCTTGCCGAATGACCCCGATCTGCTTGTTTGGGATGCCGTATTGAATGAACAGCTTGGTAACGCAGCCCAGGCCAAAACCAGTTTAGCGCAGGCCCAACAAAAGTTTGTGGGCAAACCGGCCGCGTTCTGGACGCTGGTTGGCAACCATCGCCAGCAGGTGGGTAATTTGCCAGGGGCCGAACAGGCCGGGCAACAGGCGTTAGCCCTGGCACCGCAAGATGCCAATGTCACCTTCCTGTTGGGCAGCGTGGCCGAAGCACGGGGTGACACCGTCCAGGCAGCTAGTTTCTTTAGCCAAACCGTGGCGCTGGCCGGAGACGGCAATGCGCAACTTGGGGTGATTGCGAAGATGCGTATGGGCAACCTGATGCAGCGCGTCGAACCGCTGCCGAACCCAGCGCCGGCCCAAACCATCACGCAGACCTTGACGCCGTAGTCACCCTAGTCCAGCGGGCAGCCGACCGATGCAGCGATTGTACAAAAGGAAGTTTGATCATGTTTAAACGTATTTTAATTCCACTAGATCAATCGGCGCTTGCAGAAAAGGCATTGACCTATCTGTCCCGTTTTATCGACCCAGCCACAACCGAGGTGGTGTTGCTCAGCGTGTTAGAAACCATGCGCTATGCCGCCAATGTCTACCAATACGCACCATCAATGATCGACGAAGTTTACAAGAGTTACGAATTGTATCTCCAAACCATGCAGCTATGGCTGCATGACCATGGGTATGTTGGGTCTACCAAGTTAGTCGAAGGGGATGCCGCGGCTCAGATTCTCGCCGTTGCCAAAAAGACGGATGCCGATCTGATTGCGATGACGACGCATGGTCGGTCAGGCATCGCCCGCCTGGCGATGGGCAGCATCGCCGAACGCGTAGTCCAAGACGCCACCTTGCCCGTTCTGTTGGTGCGCGATCAGACTGCCATGCCACATGCCAAAATTGAGCATATCCTAGTGCCGCTAGATGGTTCCATGTTTGCCGAACAAGCCTTGAATCAAGCCCAAACGTTGGCCAAAACCACCGGGGCCGAGTTACGGTTGCTTGAGGTCATTCCCCCCAGCGAGATCCAGTATGGCTCGGTCTATCCGCCGGGTCAAATATCGACTGCATCTATCAATGACGTGGTATTCAACAACGCCGAGGCCAATATGAAAAGTTTGGCCTTGCGTATGCAAGCCGCTGGCGTCACCTGTCAAACCACGGTTTTGCGGGGTGATCCAGCAAGCGTGATCTGCGATGTTGTCAACGAGAGCAAAATTGACGTCGTCGTGATCAGCACGCACGGTCGCACTGGTTTCAAGCGCTGGGTATACGGCAGCGTTGCCAATCAAGTCCTGCACGGGGTCAATTGTCCCATACTGGTGTTGCGTGGCGTCCAGCCAGAAGCGTAAGGTCCAACATCCCACACAGCCAACGAACTGGGTGACCAAGATACAGCTGATCTCTTTACAGAAGTTTCACGTGCAGTCGATAAGAACCTTTGGTTTCTAGAAGCGCATCTCAAAGAATGATGCAACACAAGGAAATAATCATGAATCTACCAATGAACGTTGATGTCTATTGCCGTGACGGTCTGGGCGGCCGTTCAAGCAAAGTGATTGTCAATCCGACCAACAAACAAGTCACCCATCTGGTGGTGAAGGAAAAGCACGCCCCGCACACGGAATATATGGCGCCGATTGACCAGGTGGTGGATAGCACGCCGGATATGATCAAACTGCGTTGTACGATGGCTGGGCTGGCGACCATGGATCCTTTTATCCACATCGATACGATCCAGAACGATGCCAAAAGTATGGGCTATTCAACCGAAGGCTATGGGCTAGCGGGGAATCCAGCTATGGGCTATGCGATGTCTCCCTATGATCCAGGCGAGCGATTCACGGTGACGGTGAAAACAGATGCTGTCCCTGACGGCGAAATTGCGTTGACGCGCGGCGTGCATATCCATGCCAGCGATGGCCAGATCGGCCAGCTTGACGGTTTCCAGATGGATCCCATCACTGAGCAGATCACCTATCTAGTGCTGCGCGAGGGCCACTTTTGGGGTCAAAAAGCTGTGAGCATTCCCGTCGCACAAATCGACCACATAGCAGAGGATGGCGTTTACCTGAAGTTGGACAAACAGAGTATTGGCGCACTGCTGGCCACCCCAGTGCCTGCGTAAAAAGGAGTTTGGACGATGCAAGAAGAAGAACACTTTCGCCATGCTTTTCTAGAATGGATCGACGCCACGAAGGCCGGTAAAGCCTCCTGTCGCGACCGGCGCTTTAAGGCCACCAGCGGCAAGGAATTTCCGACTGCTTACCTGTTGGGCTTTATGTCAACGAATAAAGCTGCGTTACCCGATGATCATGGCTGGATCGTCAACGAGACGATGGGGCAGGATGCCGAGCGCTCCTACGAGAATGCCGTGCGGGTAGTCAGATTACAGCGTCAGCAATAGCGACTGAGTTTGATACTCGACACCTGACCGAATAGAGCCAACGAAAGTTGGGCTTTTCGGCATCATATTTTTAAGCAACAGGAGAACAAGTAAATGAACAGCGATACCTTACAAGGCAAATGGAAACAACTGCGTGGCAATATCAAGGAAGCTTTTGGCAAGCTCACCGATGACGACTTGCTGCAAGCCGACGGCAACGTCGACAAGATGCAAGGCACACTGCAGGAGCGTTATGGCTACACCAAAGAGCAAGCACAGGCAGAGTGGGACAAGTTTGCGGAAAAACATACGGATCGGGCCGAAAATGCCAAAGTCGATCTCAATGCCGCCGCAGCGGACCTCAAGGCAGCGGCGGGTCATGTCAAAGATGCAGCAAAGCGTTAAATATCGGCCGTCAATAAATTCATCCGCTGGTCCACAAAACAGTTTGAAATGTGTTACTGCCGCCGTGCATTGAAACGCACGGCGGCGAGCAGGCAGAAATTTCATTCCTCGCCGTCCCGTGCGTAACGTGGCGGATCAATTGAACGTTAAAACAGATTTGTAAAGGAGAAGATCATGGCTAAAAGCCAGAACAGTAAAAAGAGTGACAAGAAAGAACCAGCCAAAACCATGAAGGAAAAAAAGCAAGCGAAGCGAGAGAAGAAAGAGCAGAAGGGCAATACTGGCATTCTCAAAACATAATTGGGGCTCTGTTGGCCTGTCGACGCCGCCATCGTTTGCTTGGCGCGCCCAGTGATCTACAGAACTTACGGCCAGCTACTGGGTGCAAATTCCTGGTCAATCGCATCCGGTGGCTGGCAGATCCAATCAAGTACGCAAGCCGCAAAGATCGATCAATCCTCATGAAAATTTTACTGGCGGGCCAGGCATTTTACCACCCCAACAACGGTCAGGCTGTCTTCACGATCAATTTGGCGGAAGGGCTGGCCGAAAGCGGACACAGCGTCATGGTGTTGGCGCCATCAGAGACCGGTCATGCCTATCAGTGGCAGCAGCAGGGCGTGACCCTGCAAACGGTGCCAGCGCTGCCCTGAAATACAATCCCAATATCACCCTGTTTAGTGATCGGCTCGTTGCCTTAACGGGCGCGACCTTTGCCCCAGATGTCGTCCATATTCAGGATCACTATTTTTTGAGCCGTAGCGTTTTGCGCATGGTCAGGCAGCAGCCGATCAAGCATATCGGCACCAATCACTTCTTGCCGGCCAATCTCACCGACAATTTACGGTTGCCAATTTGGTTGTGCAAGCCCGTGCAGGCTTGGCTGTGGCGCAACATGCTGGCTGTCTACAATCGGCTGGATGGTGTGACCACGCCCACCGAAACCGCCGTAACGATTTTAAAGCAGGTGGGGTTGCGGGTGCCTGTGCAAGCTATCTCCTGTGGGGTGGACCGCTGGCATTTTCGACCCCGGCCCGAATTGGATCGCACAGTGATGCGCAATACATATGGCTTGCATCCGGACAAAACTTTGCTGATCTACGTCGGCCGCGTGGACTACGAAAAATGTCTGGATATAGTCATCAATGCGCTGGCGACATTGGATCGGGACGATTTACAGTTCGTCATTGTCGGCACAGTCTGGCTCTACATTGGCGCTTGCTTGGTCGTGTGGATGTTAGGTCTCTGGCTGCTCTGGCGCAAACGCTGGTTGGATCGGCTGCTGGCGCTGACTGATCAACCAACGACGGAACGGAATCCAGCTAGGCCGGATCTAGAGCCGGCACGGCGCGGCGAAGCGCCAGCCGCGTTGCCTGTTCCTCGGCGCGAAGGAGCACAGCATGTTACCGCCTGAGGATGGATCTGTTCGCAAGGCCGACAATCCATTATTGGCGGATGTGATTGAGCATAACATTCAAGAGATGTTCCGCCGGCGTCTGCAACGGGCACAGAAACGCACCCTGCAAGAGCGGCTTGCGGATCGAATTACGGCCTTTTCCGGTCACCTACTCTTTGTCTACCTCCATATCCTCTGGTTTGGCGCGTGGATTCTCAGCAACACGGGTTGGCTTGGGTTGCCACGCTTTGATCCGTTTCCCTATGGCTTGCTCACGATGATCGTTTCGCTTGAGGCTGTCTTCTTGTCAACGTTCGTGTTGATCAGTCAAAACCGCCTCAGCGCAGACGCCGATCGGCGCGACGATTTGGACCTGCATATTGGTCTGCTGACCGAACACGAGATGACGCACGTGCTCCAAATGTTGGATGCGATTCAGAGCAAGCTTGGGATTGCCAACGACCCCGCTAGCGACCTAGCTCAACTCAAAATGGGGATCAAGCCCGCGGATGTGCTGGCGGAAATCCAGCGCCTCCAAGAGCATATGTGGAAGCAGCAGTCGCGCGGCGCCTAGCTGTCGAAATGGTGAAGACGATGCGGTGACGGAATGGCTGCATAAAGCAAGCAAACTAAGCTCTGAATGAGAACCGGAATTCCCCTTCTCGAAGATGTCACTGGAAACATCTGGTTTTGACCCTGACCGCCGCTCTATCCTGCAATTTTGTGACTGACCCACGCATTCGCTGGGTGGCAATCGACGACACGCGCGCACAGATGTTTTTTCCCTTTGGCGCCGAAGAAGATTCAATGACTGTCTACTTTGACGCGAAAACTGACTTGATTACCAAGATGACGGCGCTGCGTTACTTCGGCGCGGGTGGCGAGAAAGAACCGTGGCAGGTTGACTTTTTAAGCTGGCAGCAGGTAGATGGCATGACGATCCCGATCCGAAGCTCGATCACCTGGGAAAAGCAGGGGAAACCCTGGTCGTACTGGGACATTACGGGTGCGGCCTGGAATGTTGACCTCTCGGCGGTACTGTCGGCGACTTCATCCACGCAACCAGCAATGGCAATAGCCCTCAAAAAGGGCATCCTGTGGCCGCTGGTGATCGTCCATTTCTTGATCGATTTTGCCAGCTTTCTTGAAAGACCGGGTTTCACCATCTCACCCGATTGGAATGTGCTGTTGGTGGTGGATCTTGCCGTCATCTTCACGGCCTACGGTTTGTTCTTCAATCTGCTGGTGGAGTTCGGCGACATTGTGATGATGCGCAAATGTATGCTTGGCATCAAACGACGTGCCGAAGCGCTGCCGCGCACCAAACCGTTGGCGGGTTAACACCCGATACAGCGGACGGCACCGCAAGTGCTATGGCTTAGATCCAGTCGGTTACTTTTTAGGAAATCTATGCAAACGATCAACAAGCTCAACCTGCCAGCAGGCGCTTTACCAAACGATTATGCGGAAGTCCTTGATTGGAAGGTATCAGGAAAATTTGGCCGAGTGATCGCCTTACAAATCCTCGCAGTCCCGCTTTTTATTTTCGCTGGGCTAATCTTTTTGGGGTTAGCCATCTACCTGGGAAAACTGCCCTCGCACCTCGAATTCGGTTTAGACGAGATTGGCATGGTTTTGATAGGAATTCTGCTGACGCTGGTGTTGCATGAGTTGACGCATGGTGTGATGATGCGGTTGTTTGGCGCAACACCGCAGTATGGCTTTCTCTGGGAAAAGTTGATGTTTTATGCCACAACGCCCGGCTATGCGTACCAGCGCAACCACTATGTACAAATCGCGCTCGCGCCCTTATGCGGCCTCAGTGTTTTGTTCGTTGTGGGCATGTGGCTATGGCAGGGGACCTTGTGGGTCGCCATCTTGGGGTTGTGTGGCGCGATCAATGTCAGCGGCGCGATTGGCGATATCTGGATGACGATAATCGTGCTGCGTTATGCGGCCACGGCCTATGTGATCGATGAGCGCGATGGCATACGCGTCTTTCTACCGCGACCTTGAACGGATACGGTGCGGGCGTAGCGGGTCAGACAGGCCACGCCGATGCTGGTTGCTAACGGAAAGAAAATCTTATGAAAAGCTTTGCCCAAAAATACCCTGTTTTGCTGTTTCTGCTCATCACGTTTGGCTGGACCTGGTTGTTCTGGTTGGCGGCCATCCCGTTGCGCGGGCAAACCTTGCTGGTTACGGCCATTGTGTTGATTGGCGGCTATGGCCCCTTTATTGGCGGTATCCTGACCCTCGGCCTGAAAAGCGGCCTGCGCTTTAGCCTGCCGCTGAAACAGCTTGTCACCATGTTGATCGCCGCTGCCGTCATCTTTGGTGTGCTGACGCTGCGCTACTTGGTGGGGAATCGCCCAAACTATGGGACGCTCGCCGCGGATCTGACGCTCTCTGTACCGATTGTCCTGGCGGCGTTGGCGGCCAGCCTGGTGGGTGGCTGGGCGATTTCCAGCGCGGTTTCGAGTAACCTCGACGTGCGCAAGCGGATGGCTACCCTCTTACCCTGGCGGCTGCCCGTGGGCTGGACCCTCCTTGCTATTGTCTTTTATCCGGCCATGATCCTCGTGGCTTGGGGAGTGGCTGTACTCATCGGTGCAAAGGTTGAATATCCCGGCCTGTGGGGTCGCCCGGCGATGGAAGTGCTCCCGTTGTTCGCGCTCTCCTTCTGCTTGACCGCATTGGCGCAGGGCGGTAACGAAGAACCCGGCTGGCGCGGGCTGCTCCAGCCAACACTACAAAAGCGCTTTAGCCCATTGGTCGCCGCGTTGATCGTCGCCCTGCTCTGGTCACTGTGGCATCTGCCGCTCTTTCTGAATGGCTTTTACCCGGAGGATTTGGTCAGCGGGATGGTTAGCGGCGCAATTTTCCGCGTCTTGCTGGCGATTTTCCTCGCTTGGTTTTACAACCGCTCCGGTGGCAATCTCTTCCTGATGATTATTCTGCACACGAGCTTTAACGGGCTGGTCAAGTTTCTGCCTACGTATGAGCTAGGGCTGATCGTGCTCTGGCTGCTGGTGACGGTGGTGGTGGTGGTCAAGGATAAAATGTGGCGGAAATTGCCGGAAGATGCGCCGATTCACGTTGATAAAAAAATCCACGTTGATCCTGATAATCCGCGTCCAAATTTTCAATCGGCGTAGAGCTGTCGAACAAAGGAGAAACCATCATCGCCTTATTCAAGCGCAAGCCGTTGGTGATCTATTGCATACTCGCCTATGCCATCTCGTGGGCGTTTGAAATTCCACTGGCCGCCTCTGCACAAGGGTGGATTGCCTATCCAATCCCATTCGCCATCCATTATCTGGCCGCGCTGGGACCGATGCTGGCGGCCATGATTGTCACGGGCATTGCCGAAGGGAAGGCGGGGATGCAAAAACTGTTCAGCGAGCTATTGACATGGCGCGTGCGCATAGCATGGCTGCTTTTTGCAATGGGCGTGCCGATTGGCCTCTTCGTCATTGCTATTTTTGTCAAGTGGATGACCAGCGGAATCTGGCTGAATTGGTCTTTGCTGGGGCAAGTGGATTATCTGCCCTATTTGGGGGCGGGGGGAGCCTTGTTGCTGTGGCTGCTCAGCTTTGGCTTGGGCGAAGAGACGGGCTGGCGCGCCTATGCCCTGCCCCGTCTGCAAAAACGTCATACTGCCCTCAATTCCACGCTGATCTTGGGGGTCATCTGGGCCTTTTGGCATTTACCAGCCTTTTTCTATCGTGACACCTACATGGCCATGGGGCTGGTTGGCGGTTTGCCCATGCTTTTGCTGTCGATCTTGGCTGCTTCGATTGTCTTCACTTGGCTGTATAACAGCACCGGCGGCAGTTTGCTGATCGTCATCCTTTTTCATGGTTTTTTCGACTTTTTATCGGTTTCCAGCGCGGGCGGTGTAAGCGCCGCCAGTGTGATGAGTGCCGCCGTGATGATTTTGGCGGTGCTGATCGTGATCTTGTACAAGCCGGAAAACCTTTCATCACGGGCAAGGCAGGTTGCTTAGAGCCTATCCGAATAACCGATCATGGGATCGAGACCTGACAGGAAAAAACACCTGTCAGGTCGGTCGACGAGGGTTATTCGGGTAGGCTCTTAATCGTTTATCGTATTAAAGGATAATTACATGGCTTCACAACTTGCTTGGTTGAAACGTTATCCGCTTGTCACTTTTTTCGTGCTGGCCTATGCCATCTCATGGGCGATCTGGACACCATTGATTGCTGCGGCGCAGGGTTGGCTTGCGCGCCCCGCTTGGCCCTATTTACATTTGCTTGGGGGCATTGGCCCAATGCTTGCCGCGCTGATCGTTACGTGGATGACCACTGGCAAGGCAGGGGTAGGCGAACTTTGGCGACGCATGGTGGATTGGCGGGTTGGACTAAACTGGCACGCCTTCGCGTGGTTCAGCCCTGTCGTCCTGTTTGGCGTGGCGGCGGTCATCGTGCGCATCATTTGGGGTGCGTGGCCGGATTTCAGCCGGTTTGGTCAGACGGAAGAATTTCCCCAACTCCCCCTCTTGGTCTATTGGGCCGCCAGTATTTTGTTTTATGGGTGGGGCGAAGAGACCGGCTGGCGTGGCTTTGCCTTGCCAAGGCTGCAAAAAAGCCGTAGTGCGCTGTCCGCCACGGTCATTTTGAGCCTAGGCTGGGCGCTTTGGCATCTACCGTTATTCTGGTTTGTGGATGGGTTCATGAAAATGGGTCTGGGTGGTGCGCTTGGCTGGTATTTCAGCATTCTGCTGAGTTCGGTGCTATTTACCTGGCTTTACAATAGCACGCAGGGCAGCATTTTGATTGTGGCGGTCTTTCATAGCACGGCGGATATTGTTTTCAGCACGCCTTCGCCCGGCGATTTGGCGACCGTTATCGGCGTGCTCATGACGCTATTGGGCATCATTGTCTTGCTCGTGTTCAAACCAGCCACGCTTGTGCGCACCGGGAAGCATATCCTTGAATAATGGGGTGAAGGAGAATGACGATGAACGAAAATGAAGCTATTTTGAAGCGTCAGAAGTACAGGACGCGATTCAAGAATGCAGACATGGACTTCATGTTGAATTGGACAATCGGGGTAAGTCAGATTATCGGTATGTCCCCGTCACAGGCCTTTTATGCTGTGCATGGCATGAAGGATGGCGATCCGACTGGTTGGTGTGCGGGATTTTTGCACCTGGGCGAACATCAAATCGAACAGGCACAAGCATTCATCGAAAACCAGCAAAGGCTGGCGGCTGGACAGTCCTATCTGGGCGCGGCCTATGCGTACCGGGCGGCTTTGCAATACACCAAACCTAGCGTCAGTGACTTTCATCCGCGCATACAAGCGATGGAGAAGGCGTTTCAGCAAGGCATTGATTTGATGGGCGTGCCGCTGTGTCCGATTGAGGTGCCGTTTGAGAGCACTACTTTGCCGGGCTACTATCTGGCGCAAGACCAGAAGCCATCTCCAGTCGTGATCATGGTGGGCGGCGGGGATACTTTCCGGGAGGATCTCTTCTACTTTGCCGGTTATCCCGGCTGGAAACGCGGCTACAACGTGATCATGGTTGACCTGCCTGGGCAAGGTAAGACGCCGAGTCGTGGGCAGCATTTCCGGGTAGATATGGATAAGCCAGTTAGCGCTATCCTTGATTGGCTGGAAGCGAATGCCAGTGTGAAGCCAGCGCAAATCGCGATTTACGGCGTCAGCGGCGGTGGGTATTTTGCCGCGCAGAGCGTCGCGGCGGATGCTCGTCTCCAAGCCTGGATCGCAAGCACCCCAATTTTCGATATTGCCGAATTGTTTCGACGTGAGTTTGGCCGCGCGCTGAAAACGCCCGGCTGGGCGCTCAACCTATTCATGCGACTGGCGGGTTCGTTGAACAAGAGCGCTGAAATCAATCTCGAAAAGTACGCCTGGCAATTTGGCACAACGGATTTCAAGAGCGCCATTGATCAAGTATTTGCCCAAGCAAGCGTGGTGGACTATGCCAGCATCAACTGCCCATCGCTCTTGCTGATGAGCGAAGGAGAAGCGCAGGAACTTAAACGTCAGACCCTTGCCCTGTATGATAATTTCCGGCAGCGCGGTGTAGATGTGACGTTGCGCGAATTTACGGCTGTCGAGGGCGCAGATGGTCACTGCCAGTTGAATAATCTGCGCCTAGCGCATTTGGTGATCTTTGATTGGCTTGATCGGGTGTTTGGCCATGAGCCTGGCGATGTTCGTCTGCGCTGTTGAACATCTGTTGCGCCGGGCGGGTAATGCGGGCCGATGTCGGCATCCTTTTTGGGCGCACCCAACCTAAACCAGGCGCGACCGAGCCTGGGGACCGGCTACCCCATTAGGGGGAGACCACCTGTCACGTAATCCCTTCCCATCGCCACCCAATCCCTCTTTCAGGGGGCGACACAACCCTTGGTGAGCCTGTATACTTGCCAAGAGAACGAACAAAGTTACCGGCCTGACTTAAAAATAACAAGGATCAAGCAGATTAAAAAGCAGAAAAAATCTGCTTGATCTATGAAATCTCTGTTAAAAAAATCATTGTTATCGGCACCGTAGGCATGTCAGCTGATAGGAGCAAAGGAGCATCAACCATGAAATACCGGATCGTCTTCCCTAGTTTATGGCTGGTTTTGTTGCTCACGAGTTGCGTACCCAGCCTGCTCCCGAATATGCTCGTGGGTTCCGGCCAAATGATCAGTGAAACCCGCGCCGTCAGCGACTTCCATGCCATTACGCTCACGGGTCTAGGTGATCTCACGATTACACAAGGACCAACAGAAGCCCTGGTGATCACGGCGGAGCGCAACATCATGCCCGCCATCAAGAGTGTCGTCCAAGCTGGCAGCTTGACGCTTGGGTTTGACCCAGGTAATTGGCGCATCCTGCCGCGCACCACGCAGC
>JBBQBY010000120.1:0-16012 GCA_038318235.1 Caldilineales bacterium | reverse complement strand
GGACATGGCCGACAGGGCGGTGTGACCCTGGCTTGGCGTACGGGCACATACAAGGTGGACATGCTGCCTAAGTTTCAGCTCAGCATTGTGCTGAGTGATGACAACGTCGACAAAACCGTCGAGACCATTCGCAAGGCGGCTTATACTGGCGAACAGGGCGATGGCGTTATTTTTATTTACCCCGTCGAGGAAGTAATCCGGATCCGCACCAATGAACGTGGCCGCGACGCACTAACCTATGAAGATGATATCGATGCCCGCAAGAGCAAGGCTGCCGTTAAGACGCGCTAATGCCAGTTTGTTTGGGAACGATTTAACCGTCTTATTATAACTACAAGCCCGGCACGCGGTTCGGTTATCCATAGAAAAGCTAGCTTTAGGCTTGGTTTTCTGGATTTGTTTGTGTTGTAATTGGGGTTTTGGAAAGCGGGATGGCCTAGGCCATCCCGCTTTCGATTGATGCTCGCCGCTTGTGATTTTTGAGCAACTAATTAAATTCTCTAGGCTTATGTGAGCTTTCTAAAAAATTACCAATAGAAACCATGCTTTCTTTGTGCAAATTGTATATAGCTTCTGCTTTTAGATGCAGTTAGTATCATACCCGTAACAAACTTGTAGAAAAATTACTAAATTTTATTTGTGTTTGATAACAAAAATTGGGCAAAGGTGTGAATTTTTCATAAGATTTTTTATAAAGCAGAGCAAGCTCCCCCTTCACCCGTAAGACTCTTGGAAAAGAGCGGAATTCAAAACTGATTGTAACCAGCGGATATTGTCAACAGGACAATGTCCGGCTAGAGAAGTTTTGTCAATTTTTTAGTTGAATCTGAGAACCTGAAGTTCTCTGTAGTATTGATACATCTATTTTATCAACCGATTTTAAGCTAAATGGAGGAAAATACTAAGTGGAAGCGATCAATACCGGAGATACCGCCTGGGTGCTTATCTCGACCGCTTTGGTCACATTAATGACCCCAGCCCTTGCCTTTTTCTATGGTGGCATGGTGCGCAAAAAGAACATTTTATCGACCCTCAATCTTAGCTTTATAACGATGGGGCTGATTGGCCTGCAATGGGTGCTGATCGGCTACTCATTGGCCTTTGGCACAAGCATTGGCGGCTGGATTGGTGGCCTGGAATATTGGGGCTTGCGAGGCATCTTCGGCGAACCGAGCGCCAACTATGGTACGACCATTCCCCATATGGCCTTTGTCGCTTTCCAAATGACATTCGCTGTGATCACGCCTGCGTTGATTACCGGCGCCTTTGTAGAACGCGTGCGTTTCAAATCGTTTATCGTCTTTACCCTAATCTGGGCAACATTGGTCTATGATCCGGTCTGTCACTGGGTTTGGAATGTCGGCGGCTTCTTCTTCAAGTTGGGTGCGCTCGATTTTGCGGGTGGCACAGTTGTCCATATTACGGCTGGCTTTTCGGCGCTCGCCTTTGCCCTTTCGATTCGTCAACGGCGCGGTTTTGGTAAAATTGCCATGCCGCCACATAATATTCCATATACGGTGTTAGGCGCAGGTCTGCTCTGGGTCGGATGGTTTGGGTTCAATGGCGGCAGCGCGTTGGCTGCTAATGGCGTCGCCGTAATTGCCTTGGTCAACACCAATACGGCTGCCGCCGCTGCTGCCGTCGTTTGGATGTTGCTTGCTTGGCGTGATAAGCGGCCCAGTGTACTAGGGATTGTAACGGGCGCTGTAGTCGGTTTGGTGGCGATCACACCGGCTTCTGGTTTCGTCACACCATTGTCGGCTATGATCATTGGCGCACTGGCCGCACCGATCAGCTATTACATGATTCAATTCGTTCATCACCGCGGGTTGGATGAATCGTTGGATGTCTTTGCTTGTCATGGCATGGCTGGCACCTTTGGCGCCTTGGCTACTGGTCTATTTGCCACCACGACCATCAATGCCGCCGGGCGCAATGGTCTGTTTTATGGCAATCCTATGCAACTTGTGATTCAACTCGAAACGGTCGTAGCTTCCGCAGCGTTTGCTTTTGTCATGACTTTTATTCTGACAAAATTGATCGATGCCGTGTGGGGCCTGAGTGTCTCACCTCATGAAGAGGAAGTTGGCTTGGATCTCAGTGAGCACGGTGAACGGGCGTATGACTAAGTAGAACGAAAAATTCAGGCCAGCGTAGATTAGTGGCTGAATTGACAACAGCCTGTGGATCGAAATTATTAAGAATAAGGAGGCGTTTCGTGGCTCCGCACATAGCCGCCACGAAACGCCTCCTTATTTTTAAGCTGGCCAAAGCAGCGGCGCGATGATCGCAATCACCAGTGCCGATAGGAGAGTCATTAGCCCACCCACACGGACAAAATCCATAAACTTATACCGCCCCGGCCCATACACTAGCAAATTACCATGATGCCCCGTAGGGGTAAGACAGGCTGTCACTGCTGCCATCGCGACGGTGACGACATACGCTTCGGGCGCCCGCCCTAAACTTTGCGCCAAAGCGACCGCGATCGGGGCAAAGAGCGCAACGGTGGCCGCATCAGACATTAGCTGGGTGACAAGTCCGACAATCGCATAGATCACGAGTAATACCACTAATTCAGGCCAGCCTTGTACGGTTTGTTTCAACAAACCAGCGAGTAATTTAGCCGTACCAGTTTGTTGCATGGCAAAACCTAACGGGATTGCTCCTGCGATAAAAACATAAATCCGCACATCGATGGCGCGATACGCCTGGCGTGGTGTTAGACAACCGGTTAGGACAATGGCTGTGGCGCCGGCTAACGATGCGATCTCAAGCGGCAGCAAGCTAAAGGCAGTCACTAGAATCGTCGCCAACATGATGCCACCCGCCCACGGCGCCTTTTGACGTAGCCTTGCTTCACCTTGGAAGGGCATTAGCATCAGAAAGCCTGGGTCTTGTTGCACACGCGCAAGGGCATCTTTATCTCCCTGCAGCACCAATACATCACCAGCCCGCAAACGAATACGGGCCAGTTCCTCTTTCAAAAATTCATTTTGACGCCAGAAACCGACAACAATTGGTCCATAGCGGCGACGAAAATCAATCTCCCGCAAACTGCGTCCAATAAATTCGGCTTCTGGTGCAACGACGACCTGCACCAATTCATCGGCAAATTCCTCAACCGATCCTAGGGTGGCCATATCGCTGTATTGTTCTAGTGGATGGATCTCAATGCCGCGTTCATGGCGAAAAGCGACCAGATCATCCGGTGCAGTATGCACCAAGAGCACATCGTCCACTTCAAACTGCCATTGCGTAAACGGCTGCGCCAGGTGATATTGTTCGCGTAGCCAGCCTACGACCGTGAAGCCATAGCGCCCTTGTTTAATTTCTGCCAGATTTTTCCCGATAAACGGCGAGTTAGGTAAAACCTTCAATTCTGTAAAATACCGATCAACGCGAAAGCGCTGGGTTAGATCGGTGCTTCCATCATGGCTAGGTAACATGTGCCGCCCGATTAGCACCATAAACAAGGTGCCGACCAAGGAAAGCGTTATCCCAATCGGGGCAATCGAGAAGAGCCCCAGCCCAGGGCGTCCCGCCTGTTGCAGCGCTGCACTCGCCACTAGAAATGCTGGCGCACCGATGATCGTAATCGTTGTGCCTAGTGAAGCTGCAAAGGAGAGCGGCATCAAGAGTTTGGAGGCTGGAATATGATGTTGGCGAGCAAAGTTCAGCGTTACGGGCAGCATGATGGCTGTAGTCGTGACATGGTGTGTAAACGCTGAAAACGCTGCCACCATCAACATAATCACTGAAACGGCGCGTGTGTAACCAGAACCCGCCAATCGTGCCACCCAAGCACCGATCACTTCACTGATCCCTGTCTGATGCAGCGCGTCACTGAGTACAAAGATCGCGGCCACGACAATCGCCGGTTCGCTCCCAAACCCTGATAGAGCTTCTGTAGATTTCAGCAAGCCTGTAACCGCTAGCGCTAGGATCACCAATAAGGCGACGATGTCATTGCGCACCCATTCGGTTAATAACAACACAAAGGCGGCTATGAGGATGATAAAAAAGATGATCTGTTGGACAGTGAGTGCTGCAAGCAAGTAGATCTCCTATTCTGTTGTATAGATTTTAAAGGGATAGTGCATGACTCGGCATGCTAATGATTATAGTGGAAGGTAGTAGAGATTGGCGAAAGCAGATTTAATGTGGTGAAAGCCAAAGGCAGGGGATAGACAACTGTGCTGCCAACATGGCGAACCAGCCGTTGACCGCGTTAGCTAAGAAATTAAGCAGAGCTTTATCTGTAAAAGGAGAATAAGCAAGGGAGCCACTGATCAGTGGCTCCCTTGCTTATTCCTACGCGTCAAATCAAGATAAGGCTAGGCTTCAACTTTGCCAGCGCCCGCAATGGTGCCGACGAGCACATCACGATTTAAGCGGGCGATAAAGTCCAAGCTGATCGACTTGGGACAGACGGCCTCACATTCCCCGATGTTCGTACAGCCGCCAAAACCTTCGGCATCTTGCTGGTTGATCATGAGCACGGCGCGGCGATTGCGCTCAGGCTGGCCCTGCGGTAATAGACTCAAGTGGGCGGCCTTGGCTGCGGTAAAGAGCATGGCCGACCCGTTCGGGCAGGCCGCCACACACGCACCACACCCAATACATTGCGCTGCATCCATCGCCAAGTCGGATTGCTCTTTGCCCACCGGTAGCGTATTGGCATCCGGGGCGCTGCCGGTCGAGACCGAGATATAACCACCGGCCTGAATAATCCGGTCAAACGCGCTGCGATCTACGACCAGATCTTTGATGATCGGAAAAGGGCTTGCCCGCCACGGTTCAACCACCACTGTATCGCCATCTTTGAAATTGCGCATGTGCAATTGGCAGGTTGTCACCGCGGCCTTGGGCCCATGCGCGATCCCGTTAATTACCATGCCGCACGAGCCGCAAATGCCTTCGCGGCAGTCATGGTCAAACGCCACTGGCTCTTCGCCCTTTTTAATCAGTTGTTCGTTTAACAAGTCCATCATTTCCAGAAAGGACTCATCTGGACTCACCTTATCGAGTTCGTAGTCGACTAAGTGACCCTGACGATTGCCACTTTTTTGTCGCCAGACTTTCAGATGCAATTTCATAGAAAACCCTGCTTTCCAGGAAGTAGCGCGCTTATCAAAGCGCGCTACGTTCGGTTATTTATAGCTACGTTGTGATAATTTTACATAGTCGAACTTGAGCGGTTCTTTGTTCAAGATCGGCGCGATGCCGGCGCCGGCATATTGCCAGGCCGCCACGTAGGCATAATTTTCGTCATCGCGCAATGCTTCCCCGTCTGGCGTTTGGAACTCTTCACGGAAATGGCCGCCACAAGACTCGTTGCGGTGCAAGGCGTCTAGACAAAGCAGTTCGGCCAGTTCAAAAAAGTCCGCCACACGCCCGGCTTTTTCCAGCTCTTGATTTAGATCGTTGCCGCCGCCCGGTACATTCACATTGGCCCAGAACTCGGCGCGCAATTGCGGGATTTTTGTCAGCGCATGCTGCAGGCCCTCCGCTGTGCGGCCCATGCCACAATCATCCCACATCAACTTGCCGAGCTCGCGATGGAACGAATCAACCGTGCGCGTCCCTTTGATCGTCAAGAAGCGTTTGACCTGTTCGTCAACGGCATATTCAGCCTCTTTGAAGGCCGGATCGTCGGTGGTGACTTTGCCCAACGTCGCCTGGGCCAGATAATTGCCCATTGTATAGGGCAGAACAAAATAACCGTCTGATAGCCCTTGCATCAAGGCGCTGGCGCCCAGCCGGTTGGCGCCGTGATCCGAGAAATTCGCTTCCCCGAGCACAAAGAGACCGGGAATTGAGCTCATCAAATTGTAATCGACCCACAATCCACCCATCGTATAGTGCAAAGCGGGATAGATGCGCATGGGCACTTTGTAGGGGTCTTCACCGGTAATATTGGCGTACATGTCGAACAAGTTGCCGTAGCGATCACGGATTACATGTTCGCCCAGCCGCTTGATCGCGGTCGAAAAGTCCAGATAGACGCCATTCTTTAACTCGCCCACGCCAAAGCCGCTATCAACGACGGCTTTGGCAGCGCGCGACGCCACATCGCGTGGCACCAAATTACCAAAGGCCGGATAACGCTCTTCCAGATAATAATTGCGTTCGCCTTCGGGGATCTCGTTCGGATTGCGCTTGTCATCAGCCTTGCGCGGCACCCAGATGCGACCATCATTGCGCAACGATTCGCTCATCAAGGTGAGCTTCGATTGGCTTTCACCCGAGACGGGAATACAGGTGGGGTGAATCTGCGTAAAGCACGGGTTCGCCAGGTAAGCCCCCTTCTTATATGCCCGCCAAATCGCGCTTGCATTGCAGCCCTTGGCATTGGTAGATAGGTAATAGACGTTGCTATAGCCACCCGTCGCCATGACAACGGCGTCGCCGACATACGTCTCAATTTTGCCCGTAATCAGATCGCGGATCACAACGCCGCGCGCCCGCCCATCGATCACAACTAGGTCGAGCATTTCGGTGCGTGGGTGCATCTCTACAGTTTTGGCGGCAATCTGACGCGAGAGCGCTTGATAGGCACCCAGGAGTAATTGTTGGCCAGTTTGGCCGCGCGCATAAAATGTGCGCGAAACCTGCGCGCCACCAAACGAACGTGTGTCTAACAGACCACCATATTCGCGCGCAAAGGGCACACCCTGCGCCACACATTGATCGATAATGTTGGTGCTAATCTGGGCTAGACGATAAACATTCGCCTCACGGGCGCGATAATCGCCGCCCTTGATCGTGTCGTAGAAGAGGCGAAAAACACTGTCCCCATCGTTGCGATAATTTTTAGCGGCGTTGATGCCACCTTGTGCGGCAATGCTATGCGCCCGCCGTGGGCTATCTTGGAAACAGAAACTTTTGACATTGTAGCCCAATTCGCCCAGCGAAGCCGCGGCCGAAGCGCCGGCCAACCCAGTGCCAAGCACAAGGATTGTAAACTTGCGTTTGTTGGCCGGGTTGACCAATTTCATATTAAATTTATGCTTTTCCCATTTTTCCTCAATCGGACCAGGGGGAACCCCGGGATCGAGCGTGGCCTCGGTGAAAGTTGGCATCTGCGTGACTGTCACCGAAGGCGATGTCTCTGTTGCCATCGTCAAACTCTCCTGATTCATGAAACGATTGACCTTGCTACCCGTCGCCTGACACGTATGCCTACTGCTGGACGACGGCTTTCCACCAACAGTTTCCTCTCGCCTAGAGATTCATGCTAGCATAGAAAGGCTTAGGTATTGAATGTTATCGAACAATCCCTGCTACCACAGAAAGCGGGACGACCGCAAAACCGATTGAGATCACGAGGGAAAGGGCAAGGGCAGCCCCCTTGATCGGGGTTTCGGTATTCTGATTGTTCAGGCCGAGGGTCTGAAATGCGCTAAAGACACCGTGATACAGGTGAAAACTTAGCGCAATGACGCCGAGCAAATACAAGATGGTCGCCGGTATAAAGTGGAAACCGTTGACTAAGTTGTGATAGGCATCCGCCTGGACAAACACGCCGGGCGCAACCGGCAGGCCCCAAGTCAGGTGCATCAGGTGATAGATCAAGAAGATCAAAATCACGATGCCCCCCCAGCGCATCGTCAATGAAGCACGATTGGCTTGGACCTTCTGGCGGACAATATAGTTTGTTGGCCGCGCGTGATGGGCCTGCTGGGTGAGCGAATAGGCCGACCAGACATGCAGCACCAGGGCTACGGTCAGCACAAGCCGGGCCACATAGAGCAGGTGTGTGTGCCCAAAGATCGGCGCCCCTAGCGTTCGCAGGCCTTCTGCATAGGCATTGAAATATTCAGGCCCCAAGAATACTTTGAGATTGCCATACATGTGCAATAAAACAAAGCCCACCCAGATCAAACCCGTTGCCGCCATGATAATTTTTTTACCGATGGATGAGCGGTGGAGCGTCATCACATACATACTAGAATACCCCCTTTATCTCTTGCTTTATGTCATCAATTGTCCATACGGATCAAACATTATTTGTCAAACATGGCTGCTGCGCAAAACCAATGTAATTAGTTTGCTATTCGCGCCATTGGCAACGGTTACAAAATTTCAAACCCGTTGCCCCTGCTCAGAGATGTGATTGCTGTCGTATACTCCGTATTATACCCTATTATAGTACAGTTGAGTTGCAATGGTGTGGGCTGGAATTCAGTTTGGCTTTGGCACCAGCAGCACGCCGCTCCAGGGGGCGAGCGTGGCGGAAAATTGACCATCGTGGATTTGATGGATGCGATGGTGGACCAATTCTTGCCATTGCCCATTCCAGGGCAGATCAAGCACGATCTGGCGCCGGCTACTGCTAAAGTTCAACGCGATTGCCGCAAAATCGGGTGATTCCTCTGGATGATTCGGATCGGACCAGCGTTTGAAGCGTACGACGTTTTCTGTACTAAAATTGTCTGGATAGAAATCGATCTGGTCGCTGCGCAAGGCTGGATGAACGCGGCGGGCATGGATCAGCCGTGTAACGAATGCATAATACTCGGCATACACGGGTTGTTGCAACTTATCCCAGTGCAACGGCAAAAAATCAATCGTACGCGGTGTATCCTCGCCAAATTCCTGGCCGGCATAGATCATCGGTACGCCGGGCGCCCCAAATAGCGCGATCAAACCTAGGCGCGCGCTGGCTAAAGCCAATTCCTCGCGGCTCATATTGGGGGGATGTTGGATATGCGCCCAGGAATAGAACTTGATCTCATGCTCGGGGCGCACTTCGTCATGGCTGCATGTATAGTTGATGATGTCAGTCGCCGCACGAAAACCATAATCACGAAAGCCGCCAATCGCCCGCCAGATATCTTTTTTCTCCCATTCCCAGCGCTGGTTGAGGATGTCCTCCATAATGTGGTGGAAATTACCGTTCCAAGCGGCGTCCATCTCGGTGTCGGCGATCAGTTTGGCGGCGGTTTTCTCTGGATTTGTCCCTTCAAGCGACCAGTATTCGCCAATTAGGATGCAATCGGGCTTGGCTTGCCGCGCGGCCCAACAGATGGCGCTAATGCCATGATAAGGGTCAAACCCAGCTTGCCCAGGATTGCGACTGTCATAATCGACGCCACCTACCCAGTCAAAGCGAAAGCCATCCAGGTGGAATTCCTGTAGCCAATAACGGACGATATCCTGGAAATAGCGCGTGGTTTCAGCGGCAAAATGATCCCAATCTATGCCACCCCACGCATTTACGGCGCGCGGGGTCTGGTGGAAGAAAGGATTCCAATCGTCCAGCCATTCGCCTTTGGGGCCATACAGGGGTGGATAGAAAAGATAGTAAGGGTGTTGGCTCCAGGCATGATTAAACGCAACGTCGAGAATGACGCTCATCCCTTTGGCATGACAGGCATCAACGAAACGCTTGAAATCGGTCGTCGTGCCATAGGTGTTGGCGAGGGCGAAGTAGAAGACCGGATTATAACCCCAACTTGATTTGCCGGGGAAGGCCTGAATCGGCATTAATTCTACGGCATTGATGCCCATCTCGGCCAGATAATCGACATAGTTGAGCATGTCCTGAAAATTGCCATAATGCGGCCGGTTGGCTAGCCAGCGGCCAGCAAAATCGCGCACACACAGTTCATAGATCGTCAGGTCGCGCAACGCAGGGGTCTGCCAGGCTTGATCGGTCCAATAGAAGTTGTCTAGTGTGGCCGGCAACACAGCCCAAGATATATCTTCTGCCCATTCCACTTGCGTGGCATAGGGATCGCCGACCCAGACATGGGTTTGCTCGTCAATTGCCACATAGAAGCCGTAGCGAGTGGCCCCAGGATGGGCAATGGTCGTCCACCATACGCCAGACCCGTCGGTGACCAAATGATTGGCGCGCGTATCCCACTGGTTGAAATCACCAACCAAGCTCACATAGGGTTTGAAGGGAGCAGAAAGTACGAAGGTAACTGTGCCCGGCCCGAGTAGATTAAGATGGACGCCGCCGCGAATATCAACCGGTAACGTATCTGGTCGGATCACCGAGTTCATAGGCCGGTAGCATGTGTAAATGGTAAGGATGAGGTGGTAAAAGATCTAGACGGTAGACAATAGCAAGGTATAACTACCTTCTACCTATTTTTAATCAACGGGCGGCCAAACTCGTCATCGGTGGCTGTTAATTGGCAACGGTGGGCTCATCAGCTCCACAATATCGTTTTAGCCATTTATATCGCGTTCCACTTGGTCTAACCATGCTTGATCGCGGCTGGTAAAAATTTCACCACTCCGTTGGCGGCTCCAAGGGCCGACCAGCCAGTAGATCATACGGGCGGCGGTGGCTGGCGCTGCGATCTTGCCTGTATCGTAGGCTTCATGAAACATCTTCAAGTCCAATACACTTTCGGTTGTGTCTACGCTGCGTAGATCGGCTTGCATATCGGTATTCAGGAGGCCGGGATAAAGTGCATTGACCGTGATGCCGGTATTCTTTGTTTCTAAGGCCAGCACGCGCGTAAACTGATCCAACCCTGCTTTGGCCGCACCGTAGGCGCTCAAACCAGCGGTGGGAATGTGCCCCAATCCACTGCTGACATTGACAATCCGGCCATATTTTTGGTCCAACATGGCCGGCAAGGCGTGGTGTACCATATAAAAGGGACCAACCAGGTTGACATGAATATTATAGGCCCACTCGTCGGGATCGGTTTCGGCCACTTCGTCAATCGGCCAGACCGTGGCCGCATTATTGACCAGGATATCAATCCGGCCAAATTGCGCCAATGTCGTCTCGACCACTCGTTCAACATGCTCTAAATCGGCGATATCGGCGGCGATGCCCAGCACTTTTGCGCCATTTTTACTCAAGTTTTTGGCCGCCGCGGTGACCTGATCTTCGCTGCGCGCGGTCAAAATGACGGTTGCGCCGGCTTGGACCAACTGTTCCGCCGTCGCCAGCCCTAAACCGCGACTGCCACCTGTGATAATTGCTACTTGTCCCTGAAGTTTTTTGCGTGCCATTACAGAAAGTTTACCAGAGAGCGCCCAAATGGTCTATTTTTGTAACCGGTTTTATACATTTTATATAGCGCGATTTTTCAAGCAATCGCTCGGGCTATCAATTCATGTTACAATAGAATTGGGCTTTCGCTTGTTATTTGGCTTAACACTTTTGTCTCATTCAGGGCAACGAAGCGCAGCTAAATTGATTGCGCTATACCCCATCAGCCGCAAATTTATCCTACAAAGGAGAAAAAAGGCCTATGTTTCCGATTGGTGACGCTTCGCGGCGACCCACGAGTCCGCCCATCGTGACACTCCTGATCATTGTTGCCAATGTCGTTGTCTTTCTGCTTGAGTTGGCTGGCGGCGATGCCTTTATCGAGCAATGGTCAGTTATTCCGGCCAACATTAGCGCGGGTCAGCATTTGATCCCGGTTTTGACCGCCATGTTTATGCATGCTGGTTGGGCCCACATTCTGGGCAACATGGTCTTCTTTTGGGCGTTAAAGTTTGGGGATCCAAACAAACGAACGGACGCCCCAGCGCGTCCGTTCGTTTGTTTGACTGATGAAATTGCTTATCACTGGGGCTACACGTGAGTGCAGCGCACTGGTCAGAAGGTGATTTCTAGGCCGAAAGTTAACATGACCAGGGCAATGCACCCATGCGTCAATGGCAATGGCTTATCTGAATTAGCGTCGCATCAAGGGCAAGAAAATTTGACTGTTGACGGTCAATCCGCGAATTTGCGTGGCGACTTCGGTGCCATCCGCTGCCGTGTAGCTGTTGACAATGACCGTTTGGTCGACGGCTAATGCACCCAACACATCGTTCAGATTGGTGGACGGGGTGACGACATAGCTGGTGTCGTCAATACTCCATGTGCTGTTGGCTGACACACCGGCTGCCTGTAGGCCATCATCACCCATGTGCTTGATGCGGCCTGTGTGGGTATGATCACCAGCGCCGGGCGGAACGTGGGTTTCCAATTCGTAAATCAGCTTGCTGCCATTCGTGACCGAATATTCAACGGATACGAAAGCGCCGACCGCAAGCACGCCGTGCTCTTCTTTGAATTGGCTGTTCAGATCAGCCAGGAATGTCACATCGCCAATTTTCCATGTCCCCGTAAAACCATCGGTAGGCATCACCTGGACAAAACCGACGAGCACCGCATGGGTCGGATCATCGACGCCGCCGGTGTTGGTGGTTGTCTCCACTTCGTGAGCGATACGATGGTTGTTGGCATCTAAGAAATACTCTACTTTGACGCGTACACCCTTGACAAATGCGCCTTGTCTCGGCTTGAATTCGGTCTGGTTTGTGGCGGTGTACTCAATGCCGCTGATGATCCAGGGGCCTACCAGTCCATCTGGAAAGCTGTCTAGCGTACCAAAGGCTTGACCTTCCGCCCCTTCATGCACACCATTGCCGTTGTCATCGTGGCCATGATGATCGTTGGCAAATTTATTTTCAATCGCGATGGCATGGTTGATGCCATCGATATCGATATAAAACTTCACCTCGACCGTATTGCTGATGGCAAAAGCACCGTGCTCCTGCTTAAATTCAGTGTTGGCGTCGGCGACAAAGTCCAGGCCACCAATTTTCCAGGTGCCGGTCAATGTAATGGGAAAGCTTTGCAGCACGCCAAACAATTCGCCATGCGCCAATCCTAGATGTCCACCATGATGATCGTCGCCGTTGTCATCGTCAGAAGCGCAGACAAAATCTTGTTTTGTCTCGATCCGTTGGGCTGTGGCCGGATTCGTGGATTTGTCGCTTTTCACTTGTACACAGGCGCCCACTACAAACGAGCCAAATCGTTGGCGCAACTCGGTGGTGGTGGTAACGACATAGGTTGTGCCGCTAATCACCCAGGTGCCTAGCAGGCCATTTTCAGGCAGGCTTTCGATGCGGCCATGCGGGTCATTGCTGTGATCCCCGTCATGTCCACCATGATCGTCAGGTGGGATTGTCCCATTGGGGTCAGGCGTTGCGCTAGATTCAGGCGTTGGCGTCGAATTTCCGTTGCAATCGTTACCCGACTGACTCTCGATTTCAAGTGCTCGATTTGTCGCTCCATCCACCTGATATTTGACCTTAGCGCAACTGCCAACCTGTAGTGGGCCTGCTTCTTGTTTAATTTCGCTGGCGCCATTGACACTAAAGGCGCGCCCCCCAATTACCCAGTCGCCGACAAAACCAGTGGCCGGCATCGTTTCGACCAGACCACGCCAATCAGATCCGCCGCCATCAACCGCGGCTGCTTGCAAAGTTTGTGAAGCCATAAAGGTCGTGGTCAATGCGAGTAGGATTGCCCCAATGATGGTGACCAGCAACGGGGTCATTTTTAATTTAGATATCTGCCAGGTATGCATGTGCCTTGTCCTCCAGTAAAAGTAACTGCTTGAAAAATCGGTTTATATTGCCACGCTCATCGGATGAATTGTGGTTTGCTGTACCTAAAGAGCAGTTAAGGCCAAGGAAAAATACATACTTTGCGCGTGGTTATCGAAATTTGCTTTTAGCTTTCGTATTCAACACTGAATAAGAGAATTTTATACGACCACCTCCCTTTTTTAATTAACAAGAGCAATTATATGATTGATAATAGCAATCGAATGACGAAGATGCCGATATTCTTAAAAGGAGTAAGCTGATGGCAGGCAAAAACCTGGAAGATAAAATTAGTGCGGTTCGGCACTTCAATCGTTTTTTTACCCGCCAGATTGGTGTCTTGCGGGAAGGGTTATTACACAGCCCCTATTCCTTGACCGAAGCGCGCGTGCTTTTTGAACTCGCTCAGCGTGACGACTTGACCGCTTCGCAACTTTGTCGTGAATTGGGGCTTGATGCCGGTTATCTGAGTCGCACGTTGGCGCAAATGGCCCAACAAGGGCTACTTGATAAAGTTCGCTCCGAAAACGACGAACGCCAACGCCTCCCGCGCCTGACCCCAGATGGCAAAGCGGCCTTTGCTCTGCTTGACCAACGGTCACGCGATGAAGTGGGAGAATTGTTGCAAAGCCTGCCCGAAGGGGACCAGCAGCGGCTTTTGGATGCCATGCAGATTATCGAAGGTATCCTCGGTGTAGGTCTCAAGTTTTCTGCACCTTTTTTCTTGCGGCTGCATGAACCTGGCGACATGGGCTGGGTGACCCATCGCCATGGGGTGCTCTATGCTCGAGAATATCAGTGGGATGAACGTTTCGAGGCCTTAGTGGCGCAAATTGTCGCCGATTTCATCAATCACTATAATCCTGCGCGCGAACGCTGCTGGATCGCCGAGATGGGCGGCGAGATCGTTGGTTCGGTCTTTGTGGTGCAAGCGAGCGAAACTGTGGCTAAGCTGCGCCTGCTGCTGGTTGAACCCAAGGCGCGTGGTCTCGGACTAGGCACGCGTCTGGTCGAGGAATGTATCCGTTTTGCGCGCCGCAGCGGTTATCAAAAGCTGGTGCTTTGGACCAATAGTGTGCTCGTAGAAGCCCGGCATATTTATCAGAAAGCAGGATTTGTGCTCGTTGCCGAGGAAGCCCATCACAGCTTTGGTCACGATCTTGTAGGAGAGACTTGGGAATTACCGTTTTGAAACTCGCAGGAGATATATGATAGGAGATATGCACCCCTCACCCCAGAGGGTCACCAACTTCCCCCTCGCCTGAACTCTGCCCTTTGATTCAGGCGAGGGGGAAGTTGGTGAGGTATATTCTCTATGATCAGCTTGGGAAAGGCGCAAGCACGGTGATAAAAGTGAGCAATTGATCACCTGAATTATCGACGCCATGCGGAACGCCGGCTGGGGCCAGGATCAGGGACGTGGGTTCACAGCGCTGCTGCTGATCGCCCACGATGAAAAGCCCAGTGCCAGCCACGACGTAGTAAAACTTATCTTGGTCGGCGTGATCATGCAGATGTTGGCTTTGGCCGGGCAGCAGACAATTCAGCCCAACCAACAAGCGTTCACTCTGAAAAAATGTCGCTTTATACGGCTTATCTGCCCGCCCCTGCGCATGGTCGAGCGGTTGAATGAAATACTCAGTTGGCATGGACAGCCCCCTTAAAGTGCAGAGTACGGAATGCGGAGTGCGGAATTATACACGGCGATGATTCCGTACTCCGCATTCCGTACTGAAAAAAGATTTAACTATGCTCTTGTGACTGCTCCCAAGACTAAAGGTCGTGGGCTTCTACAGCTACCACTGCCGAAGCAGGGCTGAGGCTCGCCAGTCCGCGAGCCAGAATGTTTAACGAAGCGTTGTAGTCGCGATTAATTTTTAAGCCACAATGGGGGCAATCATGGATACGGACTTCGATCCCTTTAGGGACAATCGCATGACAACCAGAGCACATTTGCGTCGTATTCTTGGGGTTAACGAGCACCACCACCCTACCAGCGTTTGCAGCTTTGTAGGCAGTGAACTGGACAAATTGACCCCAAGCTACATCGGCAATGCCGCGGGTGTAGCGTTTGTCACCAGAGGATTGCATCCCTGGAATATCCAAATCTTCAAAGGCAATAAACTGATACTGATAGACCAGTTTTCTGGATTCTTGATGAGCAAAGTTACGGCGGCGATTGGCAGACCGTTCATAGGCATGACAAAGGGCATGAACGACCTTGCGCCATTCCGCGCTGCCTTTGGGCAGCAACTCTTTCTTGCGTTGCAGGCGGGCAATATCATCAGCATCTTGCTTCATCCAGCGTTGCCGCTTAATCTTTGCGCCGTCGCTGAAATAGGCAAACGTGGTCAAGCCCAAGTCGATCCCTACCGATTTATGCGTTGGCTCAAGCGGGGTTGGTTCACACTCACAGGAAAAGCAGGCGTAGAAGTTACCAACCGCGTCACGTTGGATCGTCAAGGTTTTAACGGTTGCGCAGATTGGGCGGTGCAACTTGATCGCCACGTCGCCAAGCTTGGAAAGCGTGAGCTTGTCGCCAATGAGCTTGAAACCCGATTGCTTGAAAGTGAAACTATCGTACAAGCCGCGACCCTTGAAACGGGGAAAGCCTGGATCTTCAGCCAGCTTGAGCCGACGAAAG
>JBBQBY010000119.1:0-16027 GCA_038318235.1 Caldilineales bacterium | reverse complement strand
CTTTCGTCGGCTCAAGCTGGCTGAAGATCCAGGCTTTCCCCGTTTCAAGGGTCGCGGCTTGTACGATAGTTTCACTTTCAAGCAATCGGGTTTCAAGCTCATTGGCGACAAGCTCACGCTTTCCAAGCTTGGCGACGTGGCAATCAAGTTGCACCGCCCAATCTGCGCAACCGTTAAAACCTTGACGATCCAACGTGACGCGGTTGGTAACTTCTACGCCTGCTTTTCCTGTGAGTGTGAACCAACCTCGCTTGAGCCAACGCATAAATCGGTAGGGATCGACTTGGGCTTGACCACGTTTGCCTATTTCAGCGACGGCGCAAAGATTAAGCGGCAACGCTTGGATGCATTGCCGGCCACTGATCTGGCCGGGTTGCGGCGCTGGTTTACCTTTACCGATTTTCCGCATTTTATCCAAATCTATCTGACTATTTCGGATTTGTTGCGCACACCAGACGATTTTGCGTTGATCGTCTATGCCTGTGGCGCGGATATGGCCGCCCAGAACATTCGTTATCGCGAGTTGACCTTTACGCCCTTCACCCATACGGATCTGCAAGACAAAAATTTGACGATTGATGCTCTATTGCAGGGGCTAGAGGCCGGGCGCGTTCAAGCCCAGCGCGATTTTGGTGTGGAGATGCGTTGGGTCTTCGACATCCCCCGCAATGTTAGTTTTCGCAAGGGCAGCTACGATCCCTATCCGGCCGAACGCACGTTGGCCTACGCACTGGCCGGCCAGACGCAAGGTGTTGTGGGGTTTGGGTTAGGTGGTTTTGAAGTGGGCGCGCCACCAGAACCTTTTGCCCATGCGTTTGACGCAGCCATTGCCGCTGGTTTACTCTCGGTGCCCCATGCCGGTGAAACGATGGGCGCGGCCAGCATCTGGGGCGCCGTCAACCAATTGCAAGCCGTACGAATTGGCCACGGGGTGCGGGCGATCGAAGATGCCAACCTGTTGGCGCTGTTGCACGAACGGCAGATTGTGTTGGAAATTAATCCGACCAGCAACGTCTGTTTGCATGTCTATCGGCGGCTGGCGGAGCATCCGTTTCCCCATTTGGACCGTATGGGGTTACTGGTGACGGTAAACAGCGACGATCCGCCCTTGTTTAACACAAATCTTTGCCAAGAATATGCCCTGCTGGCGACCGAATTTGGCTATGGTCCTCTGGATCTCGCCCGCATCGCCCGCAATGCCTTTGTGGCCAGCGGCGCACCCCCCGCGCTGAAACAACAATTGTTAGACGATTTTGATCGCTGGCTAGCGGAGCAAACAGTGATTGCTCCATGAAAATGTCTGCCTTACTTGACAAGCGCTATTTGGTGGCAATTTTGTTTGGTTTTATCCTGTTGGGTGTAACCTATAGCGTCGCTACGCCGATCTTTGAAGCGCCTGACGAACTCTACCACTACCCGCTAGTCGCGCATATTGCCACCGATTGGACCCTGCCTGTGCAACCGCCCGCGCTCGGCGCCACGCGCGGACCCTGGATGCAAGAAGGCAGCCAACCGCCCTTGGCCTACTTACTGGGTGCGTTGATCTTGGCTGCGGCCAAGCCGACAGATTTTTCGACAATCTATCAACCCAATCCTTATGCTGCGTTAGGCGAGGTCCACCTGGACGGGAGCAATGTCAATGCCGCGATCCACTCGCGCCGGCATGAGCGCTGGCCGTGGCAAGGGACGGTGCTGGCCGTGCATCTGGTTCGGCTATTGGCCATTTTCTACGGCGCCTGCGCGGTTTATCTAACTTGGCGACTCGTTGACGAATTGTGGCCCGACCAGCGCTGGTTGGCCAATGGCGCGGCGGCGATTCATGCATTTACGCCGATGTTTATCTTTATCAGCGCGGCCGTTAATAACGATGCCTTGCTCATTCCGCTTTGTACGCTGGCGCTTTTGCAGATGGTGCGGCTGCTCAAAGCCACGGCGCCGCGTTTGCGCGATTTTATCGCGCTCGGCTTGACGATTGGCTGCGCGGTGTTGACTAAGGAAAGCGCTTTGGCGCTGCTGCCATTGGCGGGGATCACCTCAGTCTTAATCGCCTGGCAAACTACGCGCGAGAGAAATCGCGCTACCAACTTCCGCACATCACTCGGCCAGATGAACTGGATTTTGCTGAAATATGCGTTGGCCTGGGCCGTGCCGGTCGTAGTCGTGGCCGGTTGGTGGTATGCGCGCAACGTTTGGTTATATGGCGATCTGTTAGGGTTAGAAGGGTTTCTCGTCTTGGTGGGGCGCCGTTTGTATCCACCAGATTTCTGGCAAGAGTTGCCCTCGTTGCTGCGCAGCTACTGGGGCATTTTTGGCTGGTTCAACGTGCCGATGGCGAGTTGGGTTTATCTTGGGTTGAACACGCTGTTGGTCGTCGCCGGTCTCGGTTTGGTGCGGCAATTTTTTACCTGTCTCTGGCGCGCCAGACAAGCGATTTTTAGGTTGCCAGTGGATCGTGTGATCTGGGCCCGCGTGCTGGTTGGGCTTTGGCCGTTAGCGGTGTTGGTTGCGTTGATCCGTTGGACCGCCTTGACCCCGGCCTCGCAAGGGCGTCTGCTCTTTCCCGCCATCGCCATTTTATCGGCGGGCTTGTTGCTAGGGCTGAGTGCTTGGTGGCCGGCCCAAGTTCGTTGGCTGACAAAACCGCAACTGGCTGGAATGTTGGCAATATTTCTGGCTGGTCTCAGTCTGGTTGCCCCTGGCTTATGGATTCTGCCCGCCTATCAATTTCCTGCACCCCTATCGACCACCCAAATCGCGACAATCCAATATCCATTGGCGGTAAATTTTGGCGATAATCTGCGACTATTGGGGTATGACTTGGACCAGACGCCGCGCCATCCGGGCGATCTGCTTGCGGTTACGCTTTATTGGGCTGGACAAAAACCGACAGCTACGCCACATGCCATTTATCTGCATGTACTTGGCGAAAGTGAGCGGATTGTGGCGCAGCGCAACGCTTTCCCCGGTCGCGGTCTGTTTTCCAGCACCGAACTTATGGCGGGCATGACTTGGCTGGAACATTACCAGATTCGCTTGCCAAGCCTAGCCTACACCCCTGACCAACTTAGCCTGGCCGTGGGCGTTTATACAATAGCCAGCGGCCAGCGTCTATCTGGTGTCGCCCATTTTGGCGAAATTGTCTTGCAACCGCGGCCAGCTACGCCACTCGCCGTGCGCTTTGGCGAGGCGATGCACCTGGTCGGCTATCAACTGAATAAGTTAGCGGTTTCCCCTGGCCGAACGGTTAGCTTAACCTTGGATTGGCAAAGTAGCGCGCCATTGCCCGAAGATTACACTGTCTCGGTGCAGTTGATCAACGCCCAAGGTCAGAAAGCCGCCCAGCTTGATAGCGCACCCGCCATCCCAACGACAAAATGGAGTATAGGTCAACCAATCGCGGAAGCATATCAATTGCCCATCGATGGCAACGCGCCATCCGGGCTTTATGACCTGCGGCTGGTCGTCTACAGTAAAAATGAAGCAGATGAACTCCAACTGTTGCCGATTGTTTGGGATGTCAATCGCATGCCCGAAGATAATATTGTTTTGACGCAAGTGCGCGTTAAATAACGCATGTGACGCCTGTATATCAAAAATAGTTACACAGAGCACACAGAGAAAAAACTTGCACAGAGCGCACAAAGAAACGGCAACCTGACTATAAAATTTTCGCCATCGGCGTGTGCTGCACTCGGCTGATTTCAGCCCTCTAACGTATCCATGATCTGCTGCAACTCAATTGGCAACGGCGCCACAAATTCTACCGCTTCACCGCTGCTGGGTAATTTGAAACGCAGACGATGGGCATGCAGAAACTGGCGCTCCAACGGTAAGCGAGGTTTGTGATAGCCATAGAGTATATCACCAACAACGGGATGTTTGCGCCAGGCAAAATGCACGCGAATTTGGTGGGTGCGTCCGGTGTGGAGAACGACACTCACCAGCGTAAAATTGGCGTTGGCGTTGCTGTCGCGGATCGGCGCACTGTAATAGCCAAGTACTTTATACTCTGTGACGGCCGTGCGCCCTTTTTCGGGCGGTAAAATCGCCTGGCGGAGACGGTCGGTGGGATGGCGGCCAAGTGGGGCCACAATGCGCGCTTGCGCCGGTTCCACGCGACCTTCGACCAGCGCCAAATATTCTTTGTAGACCGTGCGGTCTTTAAACTGAGCTTGTAAAGCCCAGTGCGCCCGATCATTTTTGGCGACAATGATCAGCCCCGATGTCTCTTTATCCAAACGATGGACAATGCCCGGTCGTCGCTCACCCCCTACCCCTTCGATCTGGGGACAATGATAGAGCACAGCATTCACCAATGTGCCGCTTTCGTGGCCCGGCGCTGGGTGGACGACCAACCCAGCCGGTTTGTCGATCACGAGTAAATCGTCATCTTCATACAAAATCGCTAAAGGAATGTCTTCGGCTTGGAGATCGCTTGGGTCATTTTGCACCGGAACCTGTAAGGTAAGCACTTGACCAGCCTCGACTTTATGGCTGGCCTTGAGCGCTGTGCCATTCACCAAAATTAGCCCCTCTTTGAGCCACCTTTGGATTTCGCTCCGGCTGTGGTCGGGCAAGGCAATCGCCAACCAGCGGTCCAAGCGTTGGCCGGCATCCTCTGGTGGTATGGTTAAACTGAGCATAGGGTCGGGCGCAATTTCAATCGACATGGTGGTTAGTTGTAGAGGTAGATGATTGATGGCTATACTCAAGTCAGTATGAAAAGCGGAGAATTACCCCACCCTAACCCTCCCCAAAACAGGGAGGGAACTGGATTTTCGTAGGCGAAGGATCAGTGCCTCCCCTGTTTTGGGGGAGGTTAGGAGGGGGTAAAAAACTCCGGTTCTCTATTTGACATCAGTATAGCGACCAAACTCACGCGTTCACATTTTCCGCGACTGGCGGCTCAGACTTGATCTGGCGTTGTTTGCGGAGATCGTCCCACATGATGTAGACGCCCAATGCCAGCACGCCCAGCACAATGCTGCTGTCGGCAATGTTGTAATTCGGCCAGTAGTAACGCCCCGGAATGCCCATTTTGACAAAATCGGTGACAAACCCCTGGTTAATGCGGTCGAGGACATTGCCAACGGCGCCGCCTAGTTGCAAGCCCAACAAAACGCGCACAAACCATTGGTCAAGCGGTAAATAACGGGCGTAGAGCAGAATGGCAACCACTACAATGGCCGCGATGCCGATAAACAAATAACCCTGGTTCTGCAAAATACCAAACGCCGCGCCATAGTTGTTGACGTGCTCAAAAACCAAATATTCGCCCAAACTTGGGATGGGAATTTTATAGCTGTTCAATGGAATTGTTTGGCGCACCCAATCTTTGCTCAATTTGTCGAGCAAAATGATCACGCCTGCCACCAGCAGGATAACCCAGGCTTTATTGAGCCCACTCACTAATTTTTTCATGAAATTTCCTTCGTCTACTCACCGATAAGGCTTAATCGTTCGCTGCATCAATCTTGCATCAATCATCGTCTTTCACCACACACTAATTAACCATACCCTTCTATCTTTTACGTGGATCAATTATTCTGTACAACTTTATATTTAGACAGAATAGACGGTTCATACTATGATGGCTGTGTGAAAGGCGTCAGGTGATTTCAGCATGCTTTATAATCTGCTTTGTAACGCGTAATCTATATTGTAACGCACGAATGCAAAATGAAATAAATGATGAATCTTTTGTGCTATGCTATACTGTAAAACAATCAACTGTGCACAATTGTGCCATAGTATCAACTGTACTGGTTTGTACGCCAAAGGTTAGGAGAATTGTATGCCGCGAGAGATCACCGTTGCGTTGGTGCAGATGGCGCCTGCGTTAGCCAACCCGGAAGCAAATTTGCGCAAAATGGGCGACTTTGTTGAAAAAATTTGTAGTGAACAGAAGACCGATCTGATCGTTTTTCCTGAACTAAGCTATACCGGTACAGAATTGGGCTTACGCGCCACCGACCTGGCCGAACGGGTGCCAGGCCATGCCAGTAACTATCTAGCCAAGCGTGCCAACGATTTTAATACGCATATTGTTTTTGGTCTGGTCATCAAAGAGAAGGTCGAAAGCATTCTCTACAATGGCGTGGTCTGTTTAGGGCCAGAAGGTGACGTGGCGGGTGATTATCGCAAAGTGCATCTGCTGGGTGAAGAACGCCAGGTCTATCGCAACGGCTTTCGTTTTGTGACCGTGGAAGCCGAGTGGGGCCGTTTTGGTCTAATGGTCGGCAGCGATCTGGCCTTCCCCGAAGTGGCGCGCAGTCTAACGCTCGAAGGCGCTGAACTCGTGGTTGAAAGCGCTAATTGGGAGCAACAATTTTCTGACTCATGGCGCGCCCACCTAATCAGCCGGGCCTGTGAAAATTCGATCTTTGTGGCGGCGGCTAACCGGATTGGCGAAGAGCCGACCATGCGTTTTTCTGGTGACAGCATGCTCGTGGGGCCTTCGGCGGAAGTTTATACCGTGTTGGATGAGCCAATTGAAGGCTATGCGATCGCTACGATTGATCTGGATCAGGTGCGTAAAGTACGCGAAGATCGTCAATTAATTCAATATCGTGAGCCAGTTGCCTACCGGTCCATTGTAAAAAAATATTAGTAGGGGCGAGGCATGGTCAGCAGATCGAGGACTACCCAAGTTCAGGTGGCCATGCCGCACCCCTACCTATGTCGTTTTTTCATACCTAACTACACTACTACACTACACGGAAACAGTAAACTGCGGATGAATTCTCCCGAAATAATTACCAATGGCGTCTGGGAAACGGCTCCCTATATGACCGATTACCGCGCCGAATGGTTTAGCGAAATGTTGGTGGAGCGAGCCACATGGTCGCCGATGGCGCCAGGACAATCGATCGGCGATCAGTTGATTGCCGGGCCGGGCTATGTCTGGTTTCGTTTCTGGCTGCTGGAAAACGAAATCATGGTGGAAAAATATTTTGATGCGGCGGGGCAAGTGGTGGGCTTCTATGCAGCGATTGGCATGCCGATCCAGCGCAGGGTCTCGACGTTACGCTTGCGCACCCTGATTTTGGCTTTGTGGCTAAAACCCGATGAGCGGGTGACGGTCTTACACGAAGCTGAATTTGACCAGGCCGTGGTCGCCGGTACGATCACACCGGTAGAATCAGAACAGGCCGAATTTCGCATTCGCGAGTTAACATTGGCGATTGTCCAAAAACGTTTTCCCCCAGCCATGGTGCGTAACTTTACGATTAAATTATAGGGATTCTATGATCGCAATTATTGATTATGGCGTCGGCAACCTACGAAGCGTCTATAAGGCATTTGAAGCTGTGGCTGGGCCGCTAAAAATTCCAGTTGATATTGTGGATGCGCCCACCGATTTAACCCGTTGGCGGGCGGTTGTTTTGCCAGGCCAAGGCGCGTTTGGCGACAGTGTGAACAATTTGCGCACCCAGGGCTTTGAGCAACCGCTGCGCGATGCCGTGCAGGCTGGTTTGCCACTGCTGGGGATCTGTGTGGGCATGCAATTGCTCTTTGATGAAAGCGAAGAGATGGGCCAACACGAAGGGCTGCATTTTATCCCAGGACGCGTACGACGTTTCCCCGAACGCATGCCCGATCCGGCGAATGCCCAGCACACCTTGCGCGTACCCCAGATTGGCTGGAATCAGTTACATCCGCGTCAGGCCGATCCCCTGTTGCAAGGGGTGCCGGATGGCACTTATGCTTACTTTGCGCATAGTTATTATTGCGACGCCACTGATCCGTTGGCGGTGTTGGCGACGACCGATTATGGCATCGATTACCCCAGCATTGTGCGTTATCACAATGCGTGGGGCATTCAGCCACATCCAGAAAAAAGTCATACCGTAGGGCTGCGCATTCTGGGCAACTTTATGCAGATGGTGATGAATCAGCCGACAGCTATGGCGCAGCAGGCAGTTCTGGCTGAACCAGTGAAGATCAGTTATTGAAATGACGCGGCTTTACCTGATTACACACGCCCATACCCGGCAAGATCCGGACGCTGATGTCGCAACCTGGCAGCTATCCGAGCTTGGTCGCCAACAGGCGCTGACGCTGGCCGCCCAACCTTTCTGGGCCCAGATCGACCGGATCGTGCTTAGCAGCGAACCCAAGACTCGTTTGACTGTGGAGCCGCTGTTGGGGCAACACCATTTACCTGTCGTGGTCGATGGGCGATTTGATGAATTACAGCGGCCAGGTTGGGTCGCTGATTATACAGCGCGCGTACAGCAGGCTTTTTTAGAACCAGATCGCTCGGCTGGCGAATGGGAACCTGCCAGCATGGCTTTGGCGCGTTTTTTAGTTGGGATTGATCATTTGTGCCAGCAATTCTCCGGCGAAACGCTTGCTTTGGTTGGGCATGGCCTGACGTTTAGCCTCTATCGCGCCTATTTATTGGGCAAGCAAACGGTCGACTTGGCTGAGTGGCAACAGTTGAGCTTTGCGGCGCAGGCGATTGTCGATCCGGTGGCAAAGAGAGTGGTGCAAGATTTTCGGCCATTGGCCGGGCATAGCCCGCGTGGCTGATGACCATCGCTGCTTCGTGCATTGATTTTCCTGAATGCTTAACACGATTGATTGATCTTCGCGCGCAACACGGATGGGATGTTACGTTCGTAGCTAGTACATTTGTGGTAGAGTTGATCTATCAGACGTCGAACGATGTGCTAGCAACCGGTGTATCACTTATCCAATATTTGGTCTGCTTATGATTATTTACCCTGCAATTGATCTTCGTCAAGGTCGCTGTGTGCGCGTACGGCATGGCGATCTGAATGCCGAGACGATCTTTAGTGACAACCCTGCGGAGATGGCGCGGCAATGGGTGAGCCAAGGCGCGGAATGGTTGCATGTGGTCAACCTAGATGGTGCGTTGGGGGTTACGCAGGCGCAACTGGATACACTCTACCGGCCCTCCAATATTTTAATTCAGCGCCCCGGCGTCGAGAAGCCACAAAACCCTGAAGCTGATCTGTTGCGCCGTCTGCCGGTTAATTTATGTCGCTTGCGCGAAATCCGGCGCTCGGTCAGTGTCCCGATTCAATTTGGTGGTGGTCTACGCACGCTAGAAGATATTCGGCTGGCGCTCGAATTGGGGGCAAATCGGGTGGTGTTAGGTACAGCGGCGATTGAGAATCCCGACCTGGTCCAGGCGGCTTTAGACCAATGGGGTGCCGACCGCATTGTGATCGGCATGGACGCGCGTGATGGTAAGATTGCGATCCCCGGTTGGCAGTCTAACAGTGGCGTGAATGTCGTCGAGTTAGGCCATCGCATGCACGCAATGGGCGTGAAGCATGTCGTCTATACTGATATGAGTCGGGATGGCACACTCGATGGCGTCAATGTAGAGGCCACATCACGGTTGGGGGATATCACTGGTCTAGAGGTGATTGCCAACGGCGGTGTTGCCAATTTACACGATATTGAGCAATTAAAAGCGCATGAGCACTACAACATTGAAGGTGTGATTGTTGATCAGGCCATTTATACGGGCAGTTTAGATTTGCCCGCGGCGGTCGCTGTCGGACATCAACCTTTGACGCGGCGTAGCGCTGGCATTGTCCCCTACCGTAAGGGAGCAAACGGCCTAGAATTTCTTTTGCTTTTTAATCTCTTCTTCGAGCAGTGGCAATTCCCACGCGGGGGTGTTCAGGCCAACGAAAGCGATAAAGCCTGTGCCTTGCGCGAGTTTCACGAAGAGACCGGGTTAGCTGTGGAAAAATTCCATGAGGAATGCGAAGTTGTCCTCAAATACACGGCATCGATCCGCAATTATGAAATTGAACGCACGATCGTCTATTATTTAGCCCAAGTCGCCTCCAGCGAAATTCACCTGGGGCATGAGAACCACTGCGAGGCGCGCTGGCAAAGCGTCGAAGAGACCTGGGAATTACTGACGGAAACCTCCCCCGAACAGTTGCCCGCCTTTGACGCCGCGGTGGCCTATTTACACCAATCTTGAAAAACAGTAATTGGTAAATAGTAGGTGGTAAACTTAGGCAAGCAATCACCAATTTAGAACTTACGCAAGACGGGATCGCCGACAGCCTGTCGGCAACCGGCAAGATGCCAGTGTTCCCAGCGTTTTGCGTAAGTCCTACACTTACAACTTACCAATTACAACTTACCAATTACAACTTACCCTATGCTCGCTAAACGTATCATTCCCTGTCTCGATGTAAAAGATGGCCGTGTCGTCAAAGGCGTCAACTTTGTCGACTTGATCGACGCCGGTGATCCGGTGGCCCAGGCGCAAATTTACGACCGCGAAGGTGCCGACGAACTGGTCTTTTTGGACATCACCGCCACCCATGAAGTGCGCGGGACGATGTTGGATGTCGTGCGCCGTGTGGCCGACACGGTCTTTATTCCATTTACTGTTGGTGGCGGCATTCGCACGGTGGAGGATATGCGTGCGCTCTTGTTGGCTGGCGCTGACAAGGTGAGCGTCAATAGCGCTGCGGTGCGCAATCCCCAGTTGATCAGCGAAGGCGCCCAACGTTTTGGTAGCCAGTGTATTGTGGTGGCGATTGATGCCCGTCAGCGACAAGCGCAAGACCAGGCCGAACGCGGCATCGGGTGGGATGTTTATGTCAGTGGCGGACGGATTAATACGAAGTTGGATGCTGTGGAATGGGCCAAAGAGGCCGAACGGCGCGGCGCTGGTGAAATTTTGCTCACCTCTATGGATGGCGACGGCACCAAAGAAGGTTATGATGTGACCCTGACCCATGCCATCAGTTCAGCCGTCAATATCCCGGTGATTGCCAGTGGTGGCGCAGGCCAGGCCGATCACTTTGTGGCTGCGCTAACCGAAGGTGGCGCCGCCGCAGCCTTGGCGGCCAGCCTCTTCCATTTCAAAGAATTGAGCATTATGCAGGTCAAGGATCACCTGATCGAGGCTGGCGTCTCGGTGCGGATGCCCCTACCCAACGTCGATTTCACCATTCGACCCGAAGCGAGAACCGCCGTATGATCCAGGCCATTGATCGACGAACCTTACTCGACACCGTAAAATTTGATGCCGCAGGTTTGGTGCCGGCAATTGTCCAAGATGCCGCAACCCATCAGGTATTGATGATGGCGTGGATGAATGCCGAAAGCCTTCAGCGCACGCTTGATCTTGGCGAAGCCGTTTTTTGGAGCCGCAGCCGTCAAGAATTTTGGCATAAAGGCGCCACGAGCGGGCATACCCAGCAGATCATCGAACTCGCCATCGATTGTGATGGCGATACCTTATTGCTACTGGTTGATCCGGCCGGTCCGGCCTGTCACACGGGCGAAATCAGTTGTTTTTTTAGAAAACTAGAGTGAAATCAGTTAGAAAACGAGTGTTCTAAATCTTCCTGGAAGCGGACAAGTATATGCAGGTAAGCGAAGCCATCTGTGTCCGCTTCCAGGAAGATGGTCTGCCCAAAATGATTGGTCTCTATCTAATTTAACTTTAGCCGTAGCGGAATAGGAAAGCTGCGGAGTCGGGAGGTAATGGTCGCATGACCACACCTTTCTTGCCGTCTGGCTTTCCTCCCTTTTATCATTTAATCGTAAAGCTGTAGGAACCCCACCCCGGCCTCCCCTAGGCAGAGAGGGTGCCGATTGGTGGACAGATTGACCAATATGTTCTATCCCTGATGGCGCTGTGCGCCCGCAGTGCGAACAGTTCCCTCCCTTTCTAGGGGAGGGTTAGGGTGGGGTTCCTACAGCTTTACATCCAACATTCACAATTTACCCTTTTACTTATGAGCAATATAATCCAATCCCTGTTTGAGACAATCGAAAGCCGTAAACAAAACCCGCCACCCGGTTCTTATACGGCCAAACTTTTTACGACCGGTGAGAATGAAATTGTTAAAAAGATCGGCGAAGAGGCGATCGAAGTGATCGTCGCCGCCAAAGGCGAAGGTGATGATCGCGTCATTTATGAAATGGCCGATCTCTTTTATCATAGCCTTGTCCTGTTAGCGGCTAAAAATTTGCAATGGTCTGATGTCGAAGCCGAACTGGCACGCAGGAATAAGTAGGACAGTAGGACAGTAAGCCAGTAAGCCAGTGTCGCTGTCCTACTGTCCTACTCATACTTTCTCCCTCCCATCGTTTTACAACCCCCGCCTCGGCCATCCGCCGAGGCTATTTTGTTGGATGAAATTGTGCTAAATGGTACAATGAAAACAGAAACGACGCTCGCCGAATTTTTGATCAGGAGGACAAAGCTATGACAGTAACTGCGCATGCGTTAAAGCGATCCCACGTTGTCGTGAATGGGAACAGCCCCAAACTGGCCGATCGCTTTGCGAAGGAAGCATTGACCTTTGATGATGTCCTTTTGGTCCCCGGCTATACGGAAAAATTGCCATCAGAAATTGATATTAGCGTGCATCTGCACGAACGGCTCCACTTGCAGATTCCTGTGCTTAGCGCCGCTATGGATACGGTGACCGAAAGCGAATTGGCCGTTGCCCTGGCGCGCCAAGGTGGCTTGGGCGTTATCCATCGCAACTTGTCGATCGAAGCCCAGGCCGAAGAAGTCGATAAGGTCAAGCGCAGCGAAAGTGGCATGATTGTCGATCCAATTACACTGCGCCCAGATGCAACCTTGGCTTCTGCCGAGGCAGTGATGAATCGTTATCACATCAGCGGGGTGCCGATCACGGATGTGAGTGGTAAATTGATGGGTATTTTGACCAACCGTGATGTGCGCTTTTCGACCGACGCGAGCCGTCCGATTCAGGAATACATGACCACGGAGAAATTGATCACGGCGCGAATTGGCACCACGTTGGCCGAAGCCCAAGAGATTTTGCATCGCTACCGGATTGAAAAATTACCACTTGTTGATGATAACGGCTATTTGAAGGGGCTGATCACCTACAAAGATATTTTGAAGCGGCAGGATTATCCAAACGCCGCCAAGGATGAACGTGGACGTTTGTTGGTGGCCGGCGCGATTGGGGTTGGCGAAGCGGGTTTACAAAGGGCCGCTGCGTTGATCGCGGCTGGCGTGGATGCGGTTTCGATTGACACCGCGCATGGTCATAGCCGCAACGTGCTCGATACGATCCGCGCCGTACGCAAGGATTTCCCCTTGATTCCAATTTTGGCGGGCAATGTGGTAACCCCTGAGGGTGTGCGCGCCCTGGCCGAAGCCGGGGCCAGCGTCGTTAAGGTCGGCGTCGGTGCTGGTTCGATCTGCACCACCCGCATTGTCAGTGGCGCGGGTATGCCGCAGTTGACGGCGATTGCTGAATGCGCCGAGATGGGACACCAATTGGGCATCCCGATTATCGCCGATGGTGGCATCCGTTACAGTGGTGACATTACCAAAGCATTGGCCGCCGGTGCCACCGCGGTCATGTTGGGCAGCCTATTGGCTGGTCTCCACGAATCACCTGGTGAAGTTGTGATCCGTGAGGGGCGTTCGTTTAAGGAATATCGCGGCATGGGCAGCTTGGGCGCTATGAAAGGCCGCGCCAGTGACCGTTACCAATCTTCGCAACGTTCCACGGAAAGTGCCAGCCCAGACATCGGCGGCAAATTGGTGCCCGAAGGCATTGAAGGTCAAGTGCCCTATAAGGGCATGCTGAAAGATTATATGTTTCAATTGATGGGCGGATTGCGCAGTGGCATGGGCTACGTTGGTGCGGCTGAACTGGTTGAATTGTGGGAAAAGGCACGTTTTGTCCGCATGAGTGCAGCCAGTTATCAAGAGAGCCATCCCCACAGCATTACGATCACCAAAGAAGCACCGAATTATCAGGTGTCGCCGGGGCGGTAAGGAGGAATGATGCAAGCTGTCATGACAATGGAACCCACAAAAACGGCAATGCCAACTGAACGAACGCCGGAAGCGATGGCTGAAGTATTTTGGCTGGCGTTTAATGGGTTATCGGCGCTGGAGAAGCAGGCTGTTCTCATCCGGCTACAAACAGCAACCGATGACGTGGATTTCGCGCCACAACCTGCCCGTTCGCTCAGTGAATTGGTTGGCTGGGTAGCTTGGGGTGGAGATGCTTTACTGGATTCTGAACGTTACTATGATGATTTGTGAGCAGAAAAATGCTAGAACGGTTTGCTATCGATACCAGTTTATTAGTTGCGCTTGTCGACGTGCGTGATAAATTTCATGACGCGGCCAAGACGCTCTCAACCCTGCTTGAAAGTAGCCCAGCTAAAGTCTATTACTTTGACTGTGTTGTAATTGAAACAGTCGGTGTACTTTGTCGCCGCTCGGAAGAGCAAAAAAGAAGTGTACACTTACCTGTGCTGATTGAAAACTTGGGACGCTATGTAGCACCAGAAAAGATCAGTTGGACCAGCAACAAAACTCGTTGGCTCTACAATGATGTGATTGCTCTGGTGCGTCAATCTAATGGACAATTAAATTTTAATGACGCATTGATCTGTAGAGAACTCAAGATCACAGCTATCGCCAGTTTTGATCAGGACTTCGACCAGATAACCTGGCTAAATCGAATCGCAAAACCGGAAGATTTGGATGCTATTTAAAAGTCGCAGACGGACGCAAAGGAGCGTGCCACGTGGCCGAAGCAACGAGACAACGATTTAGCGGGAAAGTCGCCTTGATCACTGGTGGCGGTACTGGGATTGGCGCTGCGATTGCCGAACAATTCGCCCGCGAAGGGGCGGCTGTAGCCCTTTGTGGCCGGCGCGCTGACGTGCTTCAGGCGAAAGCCGAGCAGCTACAAGCCAAAGGCTACAAAGCGCTGGCCTTGCCCGGTGATGTAGCGATTGACGCGGCCGCACTTGTGCAGAATACCGTCGATCAGTTGGGGCGTTTGGATATTTTGGTCAATAATGCGGCGATCACTTCCGGCATGGGCATTGATGAGATCACGCTGCCGGCCTGGCGTCAGGTGCTTGCGGTCAATTTAGATGCAGCCTTTATCCTGGTGCGCCAGGCCTTGCCCCATTTGATCGCCTCACGCGGCAATGTACTGCACATTAGCAGCATCAGTGCAATTGTCGGCGAATTTGATGATGTCGCCTATGCTGCAAGCAAGGCTGGCTTAGAGGGTTTTAACCGGCGCGTCTCCCTAGAACTGGCGGTCTATGGCATCCGCTCCAACGTGATCCGGCCTGGCTTGATCCATACCGAAGTTTTTGCCGCCATGCCAAGCGACTTTTTTGAAGTACAATTGCCCTTCATCCCCCTCGGCCAGGTCGGTCAACCAGAGGATATCGCCTATGCCGCAGCTTTTCTCTGCTCGGACGAGGCGCGTTTTATCACCGGCGCCGTATTGACGGTGGATGGCGGCGAGTCAGCGAAATAGGTAAATGGTCAATCGTAATCAGTAATTTTTTGAATTGCAATTACGATTTACCCGTTACGACTTACTAATTACCAATTACCAAGCTCTCCAGACTAATTCTATCTAGAAGGATGATACTTTCATGTCCGTAACAGCAATTGTGGGTGCACAGTGGGGCGATGAGGGCAAAGGTCGCATTAGCGATTATTTGGCTCGGGATGCAAACTGGGTGTTTCGCTTTAACGGTGGCGACAACGCCGGGCATACGGTGATCAATGATTATGGGAAAAATGTGTTGCATATCATCCCTTGCGGCATTTTCTATCAGGGTGTCAACAATGTAATTGGTTCTGGCTGCGTCGTGAATCCCGAATCTTTGCTTAATGAGATGGCCCATCTGGCATCAATCGGCGTCAACCTGGACAAACTTTGGATCAGCAATCGCGCCCAAATGTTAATGCCCTATCATCGTTTGCTCGATGAATTAGAAGAATCCGATCGTGGTCAGGATACAATTGGCACTACCAAGCGCGGGGTAGGACCAGCCTACGCCGATAAGGCTGGGCGTTCCGGTCTGCGCATGGGTGATCTGCTGCATCCAGAATGGCTGGAGGGACGACTGGACAGCGCTTTGCGCAATATCAACCGCAAAATTGAACTCTTAGGCGGTAAACCGGTGGACGGGAACGAGCTTTATGCTTTGTGTATGGATTATCGCGATCAACTAGCCCACCGCATTATCGACACGG